>JAVEEH010000086.1 GCA_030840545.1 Frankiaceae bacterium
TGACGACGTCGTCGTGTGCGTGCACGCCGATCACATCCAGGCCACCCGTGCCGCAGACGAACCCGGCGACGAGGAAGAGCAGTGCTGTCGACAGCAGCGAGCGGTGCGCGATGCCGCTGACGAACACCGCGAGCACCAGGGTCACGGCGAAAACCAGCAGCAGCTGCACGCGGCTGATGCTGCCCTATGCGTCACGTGTCCACCTCCGGACGGAGGGGTAGTCGACCGGGAGTGGATGATCTGCCCGTGGCACGCGAAGCGGCCCAGTCGGAGGGGGATGCGTCATGAGCCAGGGCAACCAAGGCGGTGACCAGTCGCTGGGCGAGCTTGTCTCGACGGCGACGCGAGACCTGTCCGCGCTGATCCACAAGGAGATCGAGCTCGCAAAGACCGAGATATCCGCGGAGCTGAAGCGGGCCGGCATCGGCGCGGGGCTGCTGGGCGGCGCGGGCTTCATCGGCTTCTTCGCGATGCTGCTGCTCTCGGTGGCTGCGGCTCTGGGCCTGGCCGCCGGCACCGACTGGCCGGTGTGGGCAGGCTTCCTCATCGTGGGCGGTGCTTACGCCGGGGGCGCGGGGCTGTTCGCCGTGCTCGGCCTCGGCAAGGTCGTCAAGGTCGGTCCGCCTCAGCGCACGATCCGGACCGTCAAGGACGATCTCGCCTGGGCCAAGCACCCGACGGTCGCGCCTGATCCCGAGCTCGAGGAGCTGCGCGCAAGCCATCAGGCCTGACCCCTGTGTCAGGCTGCCCACATGGCCAAGAGGGTGCGACTGGTCGAGGACTCGGTGGTCCTCGTCGATGGGCCTTGGTCGCATCGCGATGTCAGCGCAAACGGCATCCGCCTGCATGTCGCTGAAGCCGGCACCGGTCCCCTCGTGGTGCTGCTGCACGGGTTTCCGGAGTTCTGGTGGGCGTGGCGGCACCAGCTGGTCGGGCTGGCCGGCGCCGGCTTCCGGGCGGTGGCCCCGGACCTGCGCGGCTACGGCGCGAGCGACAAGCCGCCACGAGGTTACGACCCGATGACCGTCGCCAGTGACATCGCCGGGCTCATCCGGGCGATGGGCGAACGCGATGCCGTGGTCGTCGGCCACGGCTGGGGCGGCCACATCGGGTGGACCCTGGCCGCCATGCATCCTCGGGCGGTCCGCCGGCTCGTGGTGCTGTCGGCGCCGCATCCGCTGCGCTGGCCGGCAGCGCTGGCCGGCGATGCGCGACAGCGGCATGCGAGTCGCCATGTCGCCCGGTTCCAACTGCCGTGGCATCCGGAGCGGTGGCTCGTGGCGGACGATGCGGCCAACGTCGCCGCGCTGATGAGCTCCTGGGGCGGCCCGGCCTTCCCGCTCGCCGAGACCGAACGCCGTTGGCGAGACGCGATGCTCGTGCAGGGCGCGCCGCACTCGGCGCTGGAGTACTTCCGCTGGGCGGGCCGCTCGCTGCCGCGCTCGGACGGGCGCCGATTCCGGCGGGCGCTACGCCGACCGCTCGACGTACCGACGCTGCAGATGCACGGTGGCCTCGACTCCTGCATCCTGCCCGCGACGGCACAAGGCTCGAGCCGGTATGTGAGCGCCACCTACGAATGGCGCCTCCTCGAGGATGTCGGTCACTTTCCACACGAAGAGGTGCCGGACACCGTCACCGGCGAGCTGGTCCGGTGGGCCAAGGAGTGAGCCGGGACCGTGACGATCTCGGCCGGCCGCGGAGCGCCCGCCCACGCGATGAGCTCGGACGGCCGCTGGCTCGCGGCTCGGCCGGCGCTCCGCCGATGGACCCGCCGGCACTGCCTCCCGCGGCTGCGTTGAAGGCCGCCCAGCGGCTGATCGACGATGGCCATGCCTTCGCCGCACACGAGGTGCTTGAGGCGGTCTGGAAGTCCGACCCGGGTCCGGAGCGCGCGCTCTGGCGTGGCCTGGCCCAGCTGGCGGTCGGCATCACGCACCGGGACCGCGGCAACCTGCGCGGCGCCACGTCGCTGCTCGCCCGCGGCGGCGACACGCTCAGCCCCTATGCCGAGCAGCAACCGCACGGCGTACCGGTAGCGCAGCTGCGCGCGTGGGCCACGAGCGCTGCCGCTGACCCCGCGGCCGCTGCGCCCATGCCACGCCTGACCGGCAGGAGTCAGGCAGCCGACGAGCGGGCCTGAGCCGCATCGGCGAGTCTGCTCAGGAAGCGCCTGGCGTCGAGGCTCAACCGGCTCAGCCCGGTATTCGAGCTCAGCACCAGCCGCAGGTCGGTCGCACCCGGGCCCGCCGCGGCCGCGGTGATGTCGACGCGCCCACGTGCGTGCCGGCCGGCCTCGTCGACGGTGAGGTCGACCGCGAAGCCGACGCCGGATCGCATCGGCGGTCCGAAGTGGGCCTCCTCGTCCGGCCACAGGTCGCGCCCGGCCGGGCCGGAGAGCAGCAAGGCGACGCCGGCGGGATCGGCAGCGACGTGCCGGACCACCTCGATGCGGGACATGTCGCCACCTCCGGCCGCGTCTCCGGCAGCCGCTGGTGGGCCACCGCGTGTGCTTGCAAGAGTAAGCGCCCGGTCGAGCGGCGGTCGAACAACGAGCCTGTGACGCCGGTCACGCGCCGCTCAGTCGCAGCCTCGGGTGGAGACCTGGGCGGTCGCGTTCTGGCCTGCGGCGGCGTCCGGGGCGACCTCGTGCGCGGTCAGCGCGTACCCGGTGTGCGCGTCGTCCACCGCGGCGGCGAAGACCACGCCGTAGACGACCGGGTGACCGCTCACCAGCGCCGCCCCGAGCAACGGCCCGCCGGAGTTGCCGGGACGGACGACCGCATAGACCGAGTAGATCTCGCGGGTCACCTGGTTGGACTGGTAGATGTCCGGCCCGCGGGCGTTCTCCACCCCGCGGATGCGTGCCGCGACCGGCCGGAACGGTCCGTTCTCCGGATACCCGGCGACGATCGCGCTCTGACCGCGTTGGGCGGGCGACGGTGGCCAGGCCAACGGACCGACCGAGGTGCTGAACCCGGGTACGTCGAGGACAGCAACATCTCGCTCGGAGTCGTAGAGCACGACCCGCGCCGGGTAGGTGTGCCCGTCTGCCGCGGTCACCACCGGCTCGCTGACACCCGCGACGACGTGCGCGTTGGTCATGACGTGTTCGGGTGCGTAGAGGAAGCCGCTGCCCTCCAGCGAGCGACGGCAGGACGGCGCGACTCCGGTGATCTTCACGACGTCGGCGTGCGCGAGCTGGACCGCGCGGCTGTTGGCGACCCGCGAGTCCGGCGGTGGCACCTTCACGATTCGCTCGGGGCTGATCGCACCGAATACCTGCGGGAAGCCGTTCTGGTCGAGCAGCCGCCGGAACGACGAGAACCAGGTGCGCGCCGCATCCGGCATCACGTCATCGATGTGGCTGAGCACCGCAGAGTGCCGCACCTCTCTCGACAGCCCGGTCAGAGCACTGTGCGCGAGAGCAGTGCCGACCAGCCACGCGACGAGCAGGACGGAGATGACGCTGACGATGCCGCCTCCGACGGAGTCGACGATGCGCGCCGACTTCCACGTGATGCGACGTCGCATCGCAATGCCGATCGCTGTCGCCAGCAGCTGACCGATGGTGGCAGCGACGAACACGACGAGCAGACCGAACAACGCGGAGTTTCCGTGCCGACCGAAAGCATTGTGCAGCGAAGGGGCGTACTTGGCGCCGAGCAGGCCACCGCCGAGAAACCCGAGGAACGACAGGACACCGATCAGGAAGCCCTGTCGATAGCCACTGAACGCGAAGCCGACACAGACCAAGATGAGCACCAGGTCGAGGATGTCCATCACGGCTCCGTTGTCGTCGTGGCGCGTGGGTGCGACGTGGCCGCAATCATGGTCGTCGCTGACGCATGGCCAGTCGAAGGGTCTCTTCCGGCAGCTCGCCCACCCTCGTCGTGTCCCAGGAACGATCCCACCCCGCCAGCGTCATCAGCCGCGCGAGTACGCCGGCGGTGAATCCCCATACGAGCATGCCCGCGACCTCGAACGCCGGGCCGAGCATCCCGCTCGGGTGTTGCAGCTGCAGGCGGTTGCCCGGATCGGCGAGCTCCGCGATGGGAACGCGCGCGACCGCGGCCACCTCGCCCACATCGGCCGCCGACACCTCGCACGGCGTACGCCACCAGGCGAGCACAGGCGTCACGACGTTGGCACTGGGCGGCACCCAGAGGTCGGGGAGCACAGCGAGCACCTCGACACCGGAGGGGTCGAGACCGGTCTCCTCCTCGGCTTCGCGCAACGCCGCTCCGACCGGCCCGTCGTCTGTCGGGTCGATGCCGCCGCCGGGGAACGCAGGCTGGCCGGCGTGACTGCGCAGATGGGGGCTGCGCTCGATGAGCAGGACATCGGGTCCGTGCGGTCCTTCACCGAAGAGCACCAGCACGGCCGATCGACGGACGTCGGGTGGCGCCGTGCGGCCACCTGTCAGGAACACGTCGGTGTCGGCGTCGGCAACGGCTTCGACGAGAGGCCGCAACCAGTCCGGCGCCGTCACCCGTGGACGCCGAGATAGCGGCCGATGTCCGCACGCAGTGACGCGACGTCGGCATAGGGACCGAAGTTGCGGTGGACGACCTTGCCGTTCGCGTCGACGAAAATCGTGATCGGCACGGCACTGGTGTGCATCGCGATGAGCACCCTCTTGTTGTCGTCCACGACCGAGGGGTAGCGCATCGGTGGTGTCACGTGCGGCGCGAAGTCGAGCGCGCTGCTCGGGTCGTCCTCGTCGTCGACACCGAGGAAACGCACCTTCGCCTTCATCGAGTCGTAGACCGTGGACAGGTAGGTCGTCTCCTTCTGACACGGCGTGCACCACGAGCCCCAGATGTTCACGACCGTCGGCTTGCCCTGCAGACCGGCGAGATGGACGGCGGGGCCGGCACCGAGACACGGGAGCGTCACGTCGGGAAGGCCGCCAGGCGCCGCGGCCGCCCCCGACGCCGGGCAGAGGTCGAGACCGGCCTTCACGACCAGCTCCGACCGATGCGGGTTGGGTGAGAACGTCGGGTCCGGTTGCACGACGCTGGGTGTGCCGGAGCATGCGGACACGGTGGCAGCGACGATGAGCAGCCCGCAGCGGACGGCACGCCTCACAGCGTCTTCTCGATCTGGCTCGGTGACTTCAGCAGCTTGGCGGCGATCACGGGGTCGACGGGGCCGAGGCCCCGGGACGGGCACCACTTCGCGACCACGCACGCGCCGCAGGCCGGCTTACGGGCATGGCACGCGCGGCGGCCGTGCCAGATGAGCCGGTGCGACAGCTGGGTCCACTCCTTCTTGGGGAACAGCGCTCCGACAGCGTGCTCGACCTTGACGGGGTCGGTCTCGGTGGTCCACCCGAACCGACGCGACAGACGCCCGAAGTGGGTGTCGACAGTGATGCCGGGTACGCCGAACGCGTTGCCGAGGACGACGTTGGCCGTCTTGCGTCCCACGCCGGGCAGCTTCACCAGATCCTCGAGCCGCCCCGGCACCTCGCCGTCGTGGCGTTCCATCAGAGCCGCGCCGAGCTTGAGCAGGCTGTTGGTCTTGGCACGGAAGAAACCGGTCGATCGGATGATGTCCTCGACCTCGAGCCGGTTCGCGGCCGCGTAGTCAGCCGCGGTGCGGTATCGGGCGAAGAGGACCGGTGTCACCTCGTTGACCCGCTTGTCCGTGCACTGCGCCGACAGGATCGTGGCGACGAGCAGCTCGAGCGGTGTCGAGAAGTCCAGCTCGCAGTGCGCGTCCGGGTAGGCCTCCGCGAGCGCGCGACCCATCCGGCGGGCCCGCCGGACCAGCGCCTGCCCGGTCTCCGGCGGCGCGACCTGCTTCGCGGCGGGCGGCACGGAACGAGCGTACGGGGGAGAGTTCTACGCCGAGTGGGTGATGCTCGCCGCTGGCACCTCAAGCACTTCACGATCGCCGCCGATGCGGTCCTGACGGTTACGGAGAGTGACAATGGCAAACCGACCCACCACGGACGCAGGACGCTTCCGTACGGTCCCCGAGCGCAGCCCCGACTTCGCCCACCTTTCCCTGGACGGGCTGCGGTCCTACCGGCAGGCGCTGACGGCGGAAGAGTGCCGGGTGTCCTACTGGCGACGCATCATCCAGGCGCGGCTCGACCTCGTGCGGGTGGCAGAGGTCGGCACGGTCGCGACCGCGGACAACCTTCGCGGCGTTTTCGCCGAAGCACGAGTGGACACCGGCCGCCGGGCCCTGCTCACCGTGCTGCCGATGGAAGACATCCCGCCGCTGCCTGACCTCGCCGCCCTGTGGGCCCGCGAGCCCCTTGTCGGCGCGGACAGCACCAACAAGGCCTTGGCGCACGACCTGAGCAAGGCCGAAGCACAGCTGTCTGCCTACCGGACGGCGCTGCACAAGCGACTCTCCTCTGCCACCGGCGAGCTGATCGCGCGTTACCGCGAGCAGCCGGAGCTGTGCTTGTCGGCACTGCCGACGCAACGGCCGGTCGCCAGAGTCGTGAACGGCTGACCTGGCTCGAATCCCCGAACGTGTAGTCGCGAGCCGCGGGGGGCACCATGATGGACGCGATGATCCTGCTGCTGACGTTGACCTTTCCGGGTGTCCTCCTCGCGTTGATGATGGCGATGGAGCGCGTCGAGGCACCGCTGCGCCAGGAGAGTCTCGGCGACGAGCTCGTCGCATTCCTCGACTCCGCCCGCCCGGACGAGGTGGAGACGTTGGTCAGCCAGGGCCTTGCGCCGGCCTTGGACCGCTATTGGCGGCGGCGTTCACTGCGCCACCGGCTCCTCGCCCGGCGCCTCGCCGCCCGCGGCTGAGGCGGGCTGCGGGACACTCCACGACGTGGACCGTGGAGGTGACATGGACGACGTGCTCGCCACCGTGCCGCTGTTCACCGCGCTCGAGGACGACACCGCCGCGTTGCTCGCCTCGGCCCTCACTACCCGGGCGGTTGTCCGTGGGCATGTCGTGTTCAGCGAAGGTGACACGGGTGACCGGCTGTTCATCGTCATCGAGGGCAAGGTGAAGATCTCGCGTGCGGCGAACGACGGTCGCGAGAACCTGCTGACCGTGCTCGGCCCGGGCGAGATGTTCGGCGAGCTGTCCTTGTTCGACCCGGGCTCGCGAACAGCGACGGCAACCGCTGTCACCGAAAGCACTCTCGCGTCGCTCGACCACGACGACCTGCGACCGCTGCTGCTGGCCCAACCGGCGGTGGCCGTGCAACTGCTGCGCGCGCTCGCGCAGCGGTTGCGGCGTACGAACGAGGCGATGGCCGACCTCGTCTTCAGCGACGTCCCGGGTCGGGTCGCCAAGGCGCTGCTCGACCTCGCGGAGAAGTTCGGCGACGACGAGTCCGACGGCGTGCGCGTGCGACACGACCTGACCCAGGAAGAGCTGGCCCAGCTCGTCGGAGCCAGTCGCGAGACGGTCAACAAGGCGCTGTCCGACTTTGCGAACCGCGGCTGGCTTCGGTTGGAGGGGCGCACGGTCCTGTTGCTGGACCGCGAACGACTCGCCCGGCGCGCCCGCTGATCCGCCGCGTCACACCTGCAGGGAAGTGAGCACCCGCTCGCTCGCCGGCAGCTCGCTGCGCATCTCGGTCGATCCGGCGAGGGCGAGTGCCTGCCGGCTCGCGAACTCGGCCGCCGGGCGATCGCCGACGGCGGCAAGGCATTGCGCGAGGACGCGCAACGCGACGACTCGCGAGCGGACGTCCTCAGCGGGCTCTCGGAGCGCCTCGCCGGCGACGGCAAGTGCTCGGCGCGCGTCTCCGGACTCCAGCAGCGCGCCGGCGAGGTGCGCGAGCGCTTGGCGGCGCGGAAAGACCAGCGACCCGTGGCGGTGCGCCTCCGCCTCACGCAGCAGCGGCAGCGCCTCGTCGAGACGCCCGGATGCGCGCAGCGTCTGCGCGAGCAGGACCCGAAGCCCGACCAGCGCGCCGGGTTCGAGGTCGATGCCAGCCAGTGCAAGGAGCGCCTGCTCCGCCGCAGCCTGGGCACCCTCGACGTCGCCGATGTCCAGACGGCAGTAGCCCAGAACTCCGGCGGCAAGCGCTCCGGTCACCGGATGGTGGGCGGCTGCCGAG
Source organism: Frankiaceae bacterium (assembly GCA_030840545.1). Lineage (GTDB taxonomy): Bacteria > Actinomycetota > Actinomycetes > JAFAQI01 > JAFAQI01 > JAFAQI01. The sequence goes on from JAVEEH010000086.1 coordinate 8,054, forward strand.
GTCTCGACCGCATGGGCCAGCACGGCGATCGCATCCTCATGCCGGCCGGCACCACGGAGTGCAGCACCCTGCGCGACCAGGGCGATGGATTGCCCCCAGGTGTCGCCCAGCTCGCGGAACTCGTCGTAGGCGGCGGTTGTTTCTTCGAGCGCTGTGTTCAACCGGCCGAGCTCGGCGGCGGCGAAGCCGTCGATGGTGAGGCAGGCTGCAGTGCCCCACCCGTCGTCCATGGCACGCCCCAACGGCAGCAGCGCTTGGGCGAGCTGACGCGCCTCCCCGAGCCTTCCTTGCAGGAGCCGCACGAAGGCCTCAGTGCCTGCGCACCACGACAGGCCGCCGTCGTCGTCGAGGCTGCCGAACACATCGGCGGCCCGTGCGAGCATGCGTTCGGCGAGTGGATAGTCGCCGCGCGTGGTGGCACTCCAGGCCAGATGCTGCAGCGCCCAGCCGGCGCCGCGCCGGTCACCGACGCGCTCGGCGAGGGCGAGCGCGTCCGCAAACCGACCCTCCGCCGCGGCGAGCCGGCCGGTGCGGTAGTCGACCATGCCCAGCTGCCGCAATGCCTCACCGGCGACCCGGTCGACGCCGGCGTCGCTGGCCGCCGCGAGCGCCGACACGAGAGCCTGGACCGCGGCCTTGGTGTCGCCACGGCGACGGCGGATGTCACCGAGCACAACCAACGCCGCGGCCCGTCGGCGGAGGTCGGGCGAGACCTGCGGCTCGGCCAGGTCTGCCTCCGCTTCATCGAGGCGGTTGAGCCCGACGAGGGCGGCGGCATGACCGGTCAGCACGTCGGCCAGCATCACGGGCGGGATCTGCTCGGTGGCGAGGCTGAGCGAACGGCTCAGGAGCCGCTCGGCTCGGGCGTTGTCGTCGCGGGCGAGCGCCGCCTCGCCGAGACGGGCCAGGGCCGCGAAACCCGCCTCCCGTGCCTCCCACGCGGGATCGTCGGCCGGCAGGCTCATCTCGGCCGCCAGCGCGACAGCCTGCTCGGCCTGCACGGCGATCAGCGAGTCGACCTCACCGGCAGACCAGGTCAGATCGGTGCGCGCCCAGGTCGCGACGCGTGCATGCCGGCGCGCCCGCTCCGCCTTGGGGATGCCGGTGTAGGCCACATCGCGCGCGAGTGTGTGGGCGAAGACGTAGGTCTTGGCATCGGCTCCACTGTCATCCGCCGGCCGGACGATGCCACGCGCGATCAGTTCACGCAGCGACGCCGCCACGTCGTCGGCGGTCGGCTGGGATCCCAGCGCGTGAAGCATGTCGACGGTGAAACGCGTGCCGACAACGGATGCGTCTCTCAACACCGACCTGGCCGCGGGGTCCAGCCCGTCGATGCGGGCGGCGAGGACTGCCTGTACGCCGGCCGGCAACATCTCCCGCGGCAGGTCGCCGGCGAGCCGCCAGCCGTCGCCGACCCGACGGAGCAGGCCGCGGTCGACGAGCAGGTGCAGCAGCTCCGCGAGGAAGAACGGGTTGCCCTGCGCCCGGCTGAGGAGCACTTCGCGGGTGGGCGGGTCCAGCTCGGCGCCGCCGAGGTAGGCGCGCAGCAGCCGCTCGCTCGCCGGATCGTCGAGCGGCGCCACCGGCAGCACTTCGAGATCCGGTAGTCGCCCCCACCAGTCGTGGCTCAGGATGTCGGAGCGGCCGACCGCGACCAGCAGCACGGCGCCCGGTAGATCTTCGGAGAGCTGCGCCAACGCGGCGAGCAACGACGGCGGCGCCCACTGCGCGTCGTCAACCACGAGTACCAGCGGCCCGTCCGCCGCGAGTGCCGAGAGCACGGAGCTCACCGCATCGACGAAGGGGTCCCGGGCGGTGCCGCTCGTGCCCGGAGCCGCCGCGTCACGTGGACCGATGGGCGCCCACTCGACCAACCCGAGCAAGGCGAGCAACCGGTCGACAACCGACGGGGACAGCGAGCGGTCCAGGCTCGGTTGCGCGAGGCGCGCGACGGCGCGGCGAGCCTTGACCTCGGCCGTCGCCGTGTCGTCGGCCTCGGTGATGCCGAAAGCGGTGCGCATCCACTCCGCCAGTGGCGCCAGCTCGCGGCCCTCGCCGTAGGGCGTGCAACGACCCCACAAGACGCGCACGGCGGGGAGCTCGGTGGCGAAGCGCGTCAGCTCGACCGCGAGTCGCGTCTTGCCGACTCCCGCGTCACCGGTGACGACGACCGAGGCGGGCCGACCGCCTTCGACAACGTCGAGCAGCTTGCCCACCAGCCGCCCGAACTCGGCGTCGCGACCGATGAAGGGAGCTTCGTCGCCGAGGCCGAGCCGCACTGCGCCCGGCGGCCGCAGCCCGACCAGCTCGAACGCAGGCACCGCTTCGCGTTTCCCTTTCAACCGCAATGGTGGCAACGCGCGCCAGGACGCGATCGCCATCGTCGCAAGCGCCGTTTCACGCCCGGCATAAACCGAGCCGACACCGGCGGCGTCGGACAGACGCGACGACGTGTTCACCGTGTCACCGACGACGGTGTAGGTGAGGTGCGCCTGCACTCCGGCGAGCACCTCACCGGTGTTGAGCCCGACCCGAAGACCCATGCGACGGCCGCCGCCGGACTCCTCCGACATCATCCGTCGTACGTCGGCCTGCATGCGTGCGGCGGCGCGGACGGCACGTTCGGCGTCGTCCTCGTGTGCGGTCGGTGCACCGAACACGGCCATGACACCGTCGCCGGTCAGCTTGTCGACGCGGCCGCCCATCTCCGTTGTCGCGCGACTCAGTGCGGCAAGGACCCGGTCGGTGACAACGCTGACGCGTTCGGGGTCGAGATCCTCCGCCCACGCCGTGAAGTCGGAGAGGTCGCCGAACAACACGGTCACGATGCGACGGTCGGCCGACACTTCGTCGGTGAAGTCGCCGTCGTCGAGCAACGCACCGCAGGAGTAGCAGAAGCGCGCACCCGGCACCGGCGGTGTTCCGCACACCGGGCACACGAGTGGGCCGGGGCGCTCGGTCACCGGTGTCCCGACGTCGTTCCCTGCTTGGCGGGCAGGCCCAGGTAGTCGAGCTGCGCGCGCACCGAACGTTCCGCTGCCGGCCACAGCACCGGGTCGACGTCCGCGTAGACGCGTTGCACGATCTGCGCCGCATCGCTCGCACCGGCGGCGACCGCGTCGCGCACCTGCTCGAGCCGTTCGGCGCGATGGGCGAGATAGAAGTCGAGGACAGCGACGGGGGCGTCGAGCACCGGGCCGTGGCCGGGCAGCAGGACGTCGAGCTCTCGGCCGGCCAGGTCACGCAGTCGTTGCAGGCTGTCGAGGTAGTCGCCGAGCCGCCCGTCCGGGTGCGCTACGACGGTTGTGCCACGACCCAGCACGGTGTCGCCGGTCAGCAGCGCACGGTCCGCGGGCAGCAGGAGGCACACCGAGTCGCTGCTGTGTCCGGGTGTGAGGACGGTCAGCCACTCGAGGCCGGCGACATCACGCACGGCCTCGTCCGTCAGTGGTTCAGCGCCGATGCACAGCGCGGGATCACGGGCGATGACCGGCGCACCGGTGAGCTCATGAAGCTGCGGCGCACCCTCCGAGTGGTCGACGTGGCCGTGGGTCAACACGATGAGCGCGACCGGCCCGTGCTCGGCTACGCGCGCAAGGTGGCCGGCATCGAGTGGTCCGGGATCGACGACGACGCAACGCTCGTCACCGGGCTCGCGAAGCACCCAGGTGTTGGTGCCGGTCAACGTCATCGGACCTGGGTTGGGCGCGAGGATGCGCAAGGCGCGCGTCGTCACCTGCTCGAGAGTGCTCACTGCGCATAGCCCTCGTCGTGCGGCAGCAACAGCCGCGCCTCGTCGTCGTCACCGAGGACGATCTTCGGAAGCACCGGCTGAACGTCGCGCGCGTCGCCGGCTGCAAGCACGTCGGCGACTGTCTCGTAGGCCGTCAGCTCGGCCAAGGTGAAGGCGGTAGGTGGCAACATGCCGAGCTCGCCGCGGTTGAACGCGGCAAGGACGTCTTGCGGTCGCGCCCACGCGACCCGATCGGCCTCGCCACCGACGTCCCGGGTCCGTTGCCCGGCGGGCAACGCCGCGACGAAGAAGCGCGTGTCGAACCGGCGGGGTTCGACCTCCGGGGTGATCCAGTGTGCCCACGGGCGCAGCAGGTCGGCGCGCAGCAGGAGCCGGCGCCGGTCGAGCAACTCCGCCAGCGAGTGCGTGCGGTCGAGCAGGGCCAGCCGGTCGGCCTCCCAGTCGTCCCCCGTCGTGTCGGCCACCACGTCGCCCTCGCCGGGACCGGCGAGCAGCACACCCGACTCCTCGAACGTCTCGCGCACCGCGGCGCAGACCAACGCTTTGGCGAGCTGCTCGTTCGCCGTGAGCAGTCCAGCCCACGCGGACGGTCGCGGGCCACTCCATGCCTCGTGGGACAACGACTCGTCCCGCGGGTCGACCGAACCGCCTGGGAACACATACATTCCGGCCGCAAAGGCCATCGTCTTCTGCCGCCGCAACAGATAGGCCTCGACGCCGGCGGCGGTGTCCCGCAGCAACACGACGGTCGAGGCGTTGCGCGGCTCGGCGGGAGCGATCGCTCCACTGGCGAGTGCTCGGACGTGGTCGACCATCTCGCTGGGCAGGCGGCCCAGCGACTCGCCGTAGGACGCGGTCACGTCAGCCGACCTCGACGACGACCTCGACCTCGACAGGTGCGTCGAGCGGCAGCGCGGCGACTCCGACGGCACTGCGTGCGTGGCGACCGGCGTCACCGAACACCTCGCCGAGCAGCTCGCTCGCACCGTTGACCACGCCAGGCTGACCGACGAAAGACGGCGCGCTGGCGACGAAGCCGACGACCTTGACGACGCGTCGCACCCGCCCGAGCTCGCCGATCTCCGACCGGATGGCAGCGAGGGCGTTGAGAGCGCAGATTCGGGCGAGCGCCTTGGCGTCGTCCGGCTCGACCTCGGCACCGACCTTGCCGGTCGCGCGCAGCTCGCCGTCGACGAAGGGCAGCTGACCTGAGGTCCAGACGAGGTCACCGCTGCGCACGGCGGGGACGTAGGCCGCAACCGGCGCGGCCACAGCCGGAAGCTTCAGCCCCAGCTCGGCCAGCCGTTCCTCGGGTGTCACTGCTTCGAACGCTTGAGATAGGCGACGAGCTGTTCGGGGCCGCCCGGACCCGGCACGACCTGGACGAGCTCCCAGCCGTCCTCGCCCCAGGTGTCGAGGATCTGCTTGGTGGCGTGGATGAGCAGCGGAACGGTTGCGTACTCCCACTTCGTCACGCCCCGACCCTACTGGCGCTTGGTGACGCGTAGGCGAGCCGCCTGCCCACGGAGAGCAGGCCGCCGGAGGTGGCCTAGGCGGACTCGGCGCGGCGGCGGCGGAGAATGCGTTTCCGCTCCAGCTCGTTGAGCCCGCCCCAGATGCCGTGGCCCTCTTCGACCTCGATCGAGTAGTCGAGGCAGGCCTGCCGCACCTCGCAGCGGCGGCACAGGGCACGGGCCATGCCCTCACGCAGGTCCTTCTCCGGCTTGCGCTCGAAATGGCTCGGCGCGAAGAAGTAGACGGCGTTCTCACCCCGGCACTCCGCGTTGGCACGCCACGTGGAGTCGTCGTACATGGTGAGGGTCCTCCCGGTCGTGTCCGGCGCTTGCGGTGGTATTCGTCACACCGGCCTTCCCTCCTGCTCCCCCAACACAGAGTTTTCCTCTGGGCCGGGGTGGCTACGCTCAGTGGTCGTGAGCGACTTCCCTTCCGCCAAGCTTCATGTGGTCACCGGGAAGGGTGGGACTGGCAAGACCACCGTCGCCGGCGCGCTCGCGCTCGCGCTGGCCGCAGGCGGCCGGCAGGTCCTGCTCATGGAAGTCGAAGGTCGCCAAGGCATCGCGCAGCTGTTCGACACGCCCCCGCTCCCCTACGAGGAGCGCATGGTGGCCACGGCGCGGGGCGGCGGCGAGGTCTATGCGCTGGCCGTCGACCCGGAGGCGGCCCTGCTCGAGTACCTCGCGATGTTCTACAACCTGCGCCGGGCGGGGTCGGCGCTCAAGCGAATCGGCGCGATCGACTTCGCCACCACCATCGCACCGGGCATGCGCGACGTCCTCCTCACCGGCAAGGTGATGGAGGCCGCGACGCGTGAGCGGCGTGGTGGCGGTGGCCGGCTCTACGACAAGGTGGTGCTGGACGCCCCGCCGACCGGGCGGATCGCGCGCTTCCTCAACGTCAACGCCGAGGTGGCCGGGCTGGCCCGGATGGGCCCGGTGCGCCAGCAGGCGGACAGCGTCATGAACCTGCTGCGCTCGCGCAAGACCGCGGTGCACCTGGTCACGGTGCTCGAGGAGATGCCGGTGCAGGAGACCGCGGACGGCGTCGGCGAGCTGACGAAGGCCGGCCTGCCGGTGGGCGGCGTCGTCGTCAACATGGTGCGCGAGCCGCTCCTGCCCGCCGCGAGCCTGGCCGCCGCCGCGGCCGGCGGTCTCGACCAGGCCGAGCTGGCCCGGGGTCTGACCGGCGCGGGCGTCGAGGCGGAGCCCGCGCTGGTGGCAGCGCTGGCCGGCGAGGCATCGGACCATGCCGGCCGGGTGCTGCTCGAGGAGCGCGAACGCGAGGAGCTGGCCGAGCTCGGCCGGCCGACCTACGAGCTGCCCATGCTCTCCGAGGCCATCGACCTGTCGTGCCTCTACGACCTCGCCACGATGCTCGACGACCAGGGGCTCGTGTGAGCGCGCCCGGCAAGCCGCGACCGTTCGACGTCGACCGGCTGCTCGACCAGTCCTCGATCATCGTCTGCTGCGGAGCGGGCGGGGTGGGCAAGACCACGACGTCGGGGGCCCTGTCGCTGCGGG
>JAVEEH010000090.1 GCA_030840545.1 Frankiaceae bacterium
TCATCGCTCAGGATGGGCGGCTGGTGGGGGTCAGCTCCAACGCCCGCGATCTGCTCGGGTGGGACGCGAGCCGTCTCGGGACGAGGATGCACGACTGGGTGCATTCCGAGGATGCGCAGCTGCTGAGCGTTGCGCTGGCCAGGGTCGCGGCGGGCCGGCCTTCCCCCACGGCTCGGCTCCGGGTCTGCGGAGTCAGCGGGGAGTGGGTCCAGGTGGATTGGCATCTCAGCCCGCTCGCCGAGCAGAGTCCGCACCGCTCCATCGCAGCCATCCGGCTTGCCCAGCCTGGCGCCGAGCCGCCGGACCAGCGGGCGTCGCGGCTGGAGGGAGTCTTGTGGCGGATCGCCCTCGAGGTGCATGCCGCCGAGCTCGACGGGCAGCGACCATTGGGCACTGAGGTGTGGTGGACCGAGCCGGAGCTGGCCGGGCTCAGCGAACGTCAGGCCGAGATCCTGCGGCGCGTCGTTGCGGGGGAACGGGTGCCGCGAATCGCCCGTGCACTCATGATCAGCGAGAGCACGGTGCGCAACCATCTCTCCGGCATCTACCGCAAGTTCGGGGTGCACTCCCAATCCGCGCTGATGTTGCGGCTCATGCCACGAGACGGCTAGGACGAAGCGCCGGCATGACCGGCCATCATCCAGGCGGTTGGTGTCGGAGGGGGGACTTGAACCCCCACGCCCATAAGAGGGCACTAGCACCTCAAGCTAGCGCGTCTGCCATTCCGCCACTCCGACGTGGTCCGGCCGCGGTGATATGACCACGTTCAGCCGGCGTCCCGAGGCTACAACACGTCAACCGGCGTACAGCTTTGCCAAGCCCAGCACCCATTGCACGTACCAGTCCGCGTGGTTGTAGTGCCAGATAGCGCGGTAGAGGGCCGTGCTGTCGCCGCCGCCGCCGTTCGCGCAGAGGTAGGCCGCCGCCGAGAAGATCGCGTCGTAGGGATCCATGATGTCGAGATGGCCGTCGTGGTTGCCGTCCACGCCGTACGACGCGAACGTCGCGGGCAGGAACTGCATCGGTCCCATCGCGCCGGCGTAGGACGTCGAGGGGTTGCGGCCGTGACCGCTCTCGACCTGGCCGATAGCCGCCAGCACCGTCCAGGACAGGCCGGGGCACGTCGCGGCGGCCCGGTGATAGAGCGACAGGTAGAGCGCCGACGGCGGCAGCACCTGCAGGGTTGCAAGCCGGCTGGCGGTGATCGAGCTGAATGCCGCAGCTTGCGCGGCCAGCGCGGCACGTGCTGCATCCAGCGCCTGCAGGTGGGAGACCTGCGCGTTGACCGCATCCAGCAGCTGCTGCTGCGTCGCGAGCAACGTGAGCACCTTCGTTGCCGCGAGCGCCACCGAGCGCTCCGTCCGGATGCTCCGATGCGCCCGCCGGTCCGCTTCCCGCGACAGCCGCGCGGCCTGCGCCACCACCGTCGCATTGGCCTGTGCGACCGACCGGTCGACGGCTACAACGTGGTCGACCATGACAGCACGTGCCTGGAAGTCCGTCACGCTGCCGGAGGTCAGCAACGTCGCATACAGCGCCAGCGGGCCACCGGACATGTAGAGACTGCGTACGCGATTGTCGAAGGCGTCACTCGCGGCCGCCGACGCGCGGATGACCTGCTGGCTCGCGCGGTCGGACTGGACCGAGGCGTTCACGCTTGCCGCGACGCCGGTGAGGCTGCGGTCGTACGCCGTCTCCGCCTTCTTGACCTCAGCCTGCAGGTGCTGCACCTGGGTGAGGACCGCCTGGGCCTTCGCCTTCGCGTCGCCCGTGGGGTCGGCGCTCGCGGCGGGACCGATGGCCACCGACAGCACCGTCGCGGCAATCACGACTGCCGCCGGACCGCGGGCACGGCGAACTGTCGCGAGAGACCTCACCCTGGAGAAATCGGACGGTGATCGCCTTGGCTGAAGCCCGCGACGCCACACCAGGGCCGGAGGTAGCGTGACCAGGCACGATTCGCCCGGTCACCGGAGGCCATTGATGTCTCGCCCGCTGTCCCGTCTCAGCACCGCCACAGCCCTCGGGGCGGTGCTGGCGGTCGCGGGTTGCGGCGGGTCCGGCGGCACCCCGGCCACGCCACAGGGTGAGCTCGTCGCCAGCGTCAGCAAGCTCGGCGAAGCGGGCACGGTGACCACCACCCTCCAGCTGCAGACCACGGCAGCGGCGCTGAAGGGCATCGCCCGGGCAGGCGGGAACACGTTGTCGGCGGATGCCGCCAACGGGCTTGTGTCGGCGCAGCTGGTCATCGAGACGCAGAAGGGCGGCGGTGGCCACTCAGCGTTCGCGGTGCGCGCCATCGACGGCGGCCAGACCCTCGTCGAGCTTCGTGTCGTCGGCGACACCATCTATCTTCAGGGCGACGTCAACGCCATCCTGACTCTTGCGCACAAGCGCAGTGATCTGGCCAGCCTGCAGACCGAGGCCGCCCAGCTGCCGCCCTTCGCGAAGGCACTTCTGGACGGCAAGTGGGTCTCGCTCAACGCCGCCGCGCTTTCCGGCCTCGCCGGTCAGGTCGGCGGGCCGACCGGGTCGGCGGACGCGTCGCAGGGTCCGAGGCTGCTCGCCGAGCTCAAGGGCGTGCTCAGCCGCGACGTCACCGTGACGAAGCTCGGCACTGACAGCCGCGGGGACCATCTGATGGTGACCGGTGACGCCAACAAGCTGGCCGCGGACATCAAGTCGTCCATCGCCTCGTCGGTGCCGGGCGGCGGCGCTCTCACTGACCGGCTCACGGTCGGCGCCGGGTCCAGCCGGGTGGTGACACTGGAGGCGTGGGTGAAGGACGGCGCGCTGACCGAGCTCAGCCTCGACCTTGCGCAGTTCGCGCCGAAGGACAAGGTGCCCGCCGGTGCGACGCTGCCGCTCACCATGACGTTCGACCAGTCCGGTGACGACATCTCCGCGCCCGCCGGAGCCGTCTCGATCGACCTCACCCAGCTCGGCGGTCTCCTGAGCGTGCTGACCGGCTCGTCGTCGGTGTCCGGCGGGAGCCCGGCCGGGTGACGAGCGACAGTGGTCTGACCCACCGCGTCGAGGACGAGGTCGTCGAGCTCTGCCGCGACCTCATCCGCATCGACTCGTCCAACCCGACCAGCAACGAGCGCGCCGCCGCGGAATGGGTCGCCGAACGGCTGACCGACGCGGGTCTCACGCCGCGAGTGCTCGAGTCAGCGCCGGGCCGCGCCTCGACCGTGGCTCGGTGGGCGGGGGAGGACGCGAGCCGACCTGCCCTGCTCATCCACGGGCACCTCGACGTCGTACCCGCCGACGCCGCCGACTGGCAGGTCGACCCCTTCGCCGGCGAGATCCGCGACGACTGCCTATGGGGCCGCGGCGCCGTCGACATGAAGGACATGGACGCGATGGCCCTCGCGGTCGTGCTCGACTGGGCGCGGCAGGGCAAGCGCCCACCGCGCGATGTCGTCCTCGCGTTCGTGGCCGACGAAGAGGCCGGTGGCCTTTACGGCGCGCGCTGGCTGGTCGACAACCATGCGGATCTGTTCGAGGGGTGCACCGAGGCGATCAGCGAAGTCGGTGGTTTCAGCATCACCGTCGAAGGCAGCCGGCTTTACGCGATCGAGACTGCCGAGAAAGGCATCGCCTGGCTGAAGCTGATCGCGCGTGGACGCGCCGGCCATGGCTCGATGCTCAACGACGACAACGCCGTCACGGCACTGGCCGAGGCTGTCGCACGGGTGGGCCGGCACAAGTTTCCGATCGAGTTGACCGCGACCGTCGAGGAGTTCCTTCGCGAGATCTGCGATGTGCTCGGCATCGGCTTCGACCCGGACGACGTTGAAAGCGTTGTCGCGAAGATCGGGCCGATCGCGCGGATGGTCGGCGCGACTCTGCGTAACACTGCCCAACCGACGATGCTCGAGGCCGGATACAAGCACAACGTGATCCCGCAGACCGCGACTGCCTACGTCGACTGTCGCTTCCTTCCCGGTGCAGAGCAGCGATTTCAGGACGAGCTCGCGCGCGTCGTCGGTCCCGACGTCGCGATCGAGATGGTGCACACCGACATCGCCTACGAGACGACGTTCGACGGGCCGCTCGTCGACGCGATGAAGGACGCGTTGCGCGCCGAGGATGCAGACGGGCGCCCGGTGCCTTACTGCCTGTCCGGTGGCACCGATGCGAAGCACTTCGCCCGGCTCGGCATTCGCTGCTTCGGCTTCTCGCCGCTGCAGCTGCCCGCAGACCTCGACTTCACCGGCATGTTCCACGGCATCGACGAACGGGTCCCACTCGACGGCTTGCGGTTCGGCGCACGCGTGCTGTCCCGCTTCCTTGCCGCGACCTAGACCGATAGGGTCGAGCGCACCCGCAGGATGCGACGTCGCAGCACCACCCGGCGGCGTCCGTCGGGAAAGAGCCACAGTCGGTCGAGCTCCCAGTGACCGTGCTCGGCGGCATCTGTCAGCAACCGCTGCGCGACGTTGCGGGACGTGCCGCGCGGCAGGGTCAGCCGCTGGTACTCGTAGTCCACCATCGCCATCAAAATACGCCGCGATGCGCTAGCCGTCGCCCCGGATCAGTGAAGCCAGCCGGGTACGACGCGGGCGGGCGCCGACTTCACGCACGCCGTAGGCGAGCGCTGCACCCGCAGCCTGCACGATCGACAGGTGGCGCTGGGCCCGGGTCCAGGCGGTGTAGACCAGGGGTCGCGACAACATCCCACCCGCCTCCGGCGCCAGCACCGACACGACGGCGGGCCATTCTGAGCCCTGGGCCCGGTGCACGGTGATGGCCCACCCGTGCACCAGGTCGATCATGGCGCGTGGCGGCACGATGACCGGCCCGCCGCCGAACTCGACCGTCAGCGCGCCGTCGGTCATCGCGGTGACGACGCCGACCTCGCCGTTGGCGAACCCGTCGTCGAGGTGGTTGGCGGTCGCCACGACCCGGTCGCCCACGTCGAAGCCGCCGGTCGCCCCCGGCCCAGGATTGAGCTGCTCCTTCAAGACCGCGTTGAGAGCCACCGTGCCCGCCGGCCCTCGGTGCACCGGCGTCACGACCTGCACCTCCGCGCTCGTGATGCCGAGCGCCCGCGGGATCGAGTCGGTGACGAGCTGGACCACCCGCCGTGCCGCTTCGCTGCTCGATGCCGCGGGGACGACGACCACCTCACGGGTGGGGTCGTCCACCGCCGGCAGCTCACCGACGCGAACCGCCGCAGCGAGGCGGGCAATCGTGCCGCCCTCGGCCTGGCGGTGCAGCGTCGTCAGCTCGGTTGCCGGGATGACATCTGCGTCGAGCACGTCGCCGAGGATCCGACCCGGTCCGATCGACGGCAGCTGCGCCGGGTCGCCGACGAGCAGCAGGTGCGTGCCGTCTGCGCACGCCTCGAGCAGCGCGGCGGCGAGCTCGACATCGAGCATGGAAGCCTCATCGACGACAACGACGTCGGCGTCGAGTGGCCACGACTCACCGTGCAAGAACTGGCCGGTCGTGTTCCACCCGCCGGAGGACTTCGTGCCCTGGGCCCCGAGCAGGCGGTGCAACGTCGTGGCCTCGTGGTCGGTGAGCTCTTCCAGCCGTTTGGCCGCGCGGCCGGTGGGGGCGGCCAGTGCGATGCGCTTGTGCCGCGCCTTGGCCAGCTCGACGACGGCCGCCACCGTGCGGCTCTTGCCGGTGCCCGGTCCGCCGTGCAGCACGACGACGCCGTGCTCGGCCAGCTGTTGCACGGCCGCTCGCTGCGCCGGGTCGAGCCCGCCGGTGACGGCGGTCGTCCCTTCCGGTGTGGCGATCGGCTCGGCCGTCGCCAGCAGCCGCCCCAGCGCGTCTGCAACGGCCTCCTCTGCCATGGCATAGCGGGTCAGGCCGATCAGCCGCCGCGGCTGGCCCGCCTCGTCGTACGACGGGAAGTCCGTCACCACGCCGTCGTCGACCGCGGCTGCGATGGCGGCCGGCGGGTCCGGCACATCGAGTCCGGCGAGTGCGGAGACGATGGTCTCCTCGGGCAGGACGGTGTGCCCGTCGCGGATGGCGCGGGACAGGACATAGACGGTGAAGGCCCGACCCCGGCGAGGATCGATCTTCTCCGGCCGGTCGTCGAGCAGCTGCAGGGCAAACCGGTCCACGTCGCGCGGGTGCAAGGCGCTGCCGGGCGCCGCGTCGAGCAGCCGCCACGGGTCGGCGCGGAGGACGCCCGCAGCGCCTGGGCCGTGCTCGTCGACCGCCGCGGCGGCGAGCCGCACCGGCATCGAGGTCGCATGCAGCAGCTCAGCAACCGCATAGCGCGGGCGCTGGTCGGTGAACACCTTGGCCAGCCGCTCGGCGCGCTTCGGTGTGACGCCGTCGACCTTCGTCAGCGCATCCGCGGACACGTCGTCAGGGCCGTTGATGCGCGCGGCCGGGAGGCGGGCCGCGGTGGTTCGGCCGAGTCCGGGCCACAAGCCCGCCGCGCAGAACGCCTCGAAGGCCGTCGTGTCCTCGGCTGCCACCCGCCCGACCTTAGGTGAGGTCGCTGCAGACCAGCGCCCATGGCCGGTCGGCCACGCGCGTCAACATGACCGTCGCCGATCGGGAGCCCTTGCCCCGCAATCGGCGTCGCAGGTCGGTCACGTCACCCGCGAGGCCGCGACGGCGGAGCTCGACCGAGCCGATGTCGAGTCTGCGCAGCTCGGCTGCCAGTGGCTTGACCCCGAACGGCAGCGACGACTCGATGGTCATCGCGCGACCGAAAGGCGATCGCAGGGGAGTGTCTGCGGACAGGAAGGCGATCCGTGCGTCGATCTGCCAGGCGTCGAGTGTCGCGGCCAGGTCCGCGACCGCACCGGCCCGGGTCACCGCCGGAGACGGGTCGAGCAGGAAAGCACCGGGTGGCCGGACCGGCGCGCGCTCCACGGTGGGGTCGGCGACCATGCTGACCCCGGCCGGCAGCACGGTGGCGCGAGCGCCGGCAGTCGCCCATCCGGGCGACCACAGCACGGCCTCTTTGAGGTCGCGACCCACTGCGACGAACTCCGTCTCCCAGCCGGGCGGCACGAGGCGCCGTTGGAGTCCGGGTGCAGCTTTCACGCACACCCGCTTCGACGGCAGGGCGAAACACCATTCGAGCGGCGGGGAGGACCCGCCTCGCCGGTCGCCGGCTGTGTCCCCGGTCGCCGATCGGCGGGCGGGATCGACGAACACCGCGCTGGCCCCGTCCACCCGCAGCTGGGTCACGTCGGCGACGGCGACGGCGACACGCACGCCATGGACGGCCGCGTTGTGGCGGGCGAGCAGCGCGTGCACCTCGGCCCGGTCGACGCCCACCACCGAGTCGACGACGGCGCCGATAGCCGCGAGATCACCGCCGATCCCGCAGCACAGATCGAGAACCGTGCCCTTGACGTCGTCGAACCGCTGCGCCCGATGCCTGGCGACCGTCTCGTCGGTGGCCTGCTCCAACCCGGGGCGGGTGAACAGCATCGCGCTCCCGCGGCTGAACTTCTCCGTCGCCCGCAGTCGCAGTGCTGCCTGCTCGCTCGCGGCTGCGACCAGGTCGACCGGCCATCGGTCCCGCAGTCGCTCGCCGACACGGAGGTCGGCAGCCGATGCCTCGGCCAGCAGCTCAGGGGTCGCCAACAACGCCCGGGCCTGGGCCGCGGTCAGCGACGTATGCCGGCCTCGGGGTAACCCACCGCGGGCGTCGACACGTCGTCGAGCGCGTCGCGGATCTCGTCCGGCAGCACGAGCTCGTCGGCGTCGAGCGAGCCCTTGAGCTGTCCCGATGTGCGGGCGCCGACGATCGGCGCGACGACGCCGGGTCGGTCTCGCACCCACGCGAGCGCGACGGCGAGCGGCGAGACGCCGAGCCCGTCCGCGGCGGTCATGACGGCGCCGACGACGAGGGTCGCTCGCTCGTCCAGATAGGGAGCCACGAACCGCTGGTAGTCCGGTGACGCGCCGCGTGAGTCAGCGGGGGTGCCGGTGCGGTACTTGCCGGTCAGCACGCCGCGGCCGAGCGGCGACCACGGGAGGAGGCCGATGCCGAGGTCGAGTGCGGCCGGCACGACCTCCCGCTCGACGCCGCGTTGCAGCAGCGAATACTCGACTTGGGTCGAGATGACCGGCGCGCGCCCGGGCCAGGCTCGCTGCCACGTCGCGGCCTTTGCGGTCTGCCAACCGCTGTAGTTGGAGATGCCGACATAGCGTGCACGACCAGACGAGACCGCGGTGTCCAGTGCGCCGAGGGTCTCCTCGAGTGGCGTCGCGTCGTCCCAGGCATGCAGCTGCCACAGATCGACGTAGTCGGTCCCGAGCCGCTCGAGTGACGCGTCCAGCGCGGTGAGCAGGTGACGACGAGAAGCGTCGCGGTCACGGGTCTGACCCCGGCGGCTGACCGCTTTCGTGGCGACGACGACGTCTTCTCGTCGTACGACGCCTTGCAACAGGTGGCCGACCGTCTTTTCGCTCTGCCCCTCGACATAGACATCGGCGGTGTCGATCAGTGTGCCGCCCGCCTCGAGGAAGGCTTTGAGCTGGCTGGACGCGTCGTCCTCGTCCGTGTCGCGACCCCACGTCATGGTCCCGAGCCCGAGCCGGCTGACGACGAGGCCGCTGCGGCCCAGATGACGCTGCTTCACCCGTCGGACGCTACCGTCCGACCGATGCAGATCTTGGGAGGCAGACGGAGAAGCTCGCGCTCAACATGGG
>JAVEEH010000093.1 GCA_030840545.1 Frankiaceae bacterium
TCGCGCCGCGGGCTGTCGTCCGGCACGCGGCGGCACTGACCACCGGGCTGCGCCGGGCCGCGGCGGCCGGCGGCCGCCCGGCGGCGACTGCCCGGCGCCACGGCCTGCAGGTGGTGCTGGCCAACACCGCCCCCTGGCTGGTCCCGTTCTTCGTCCTGCGCTACCTCCTCGAGGCGATCGGCCGCGCCGCCGGCCACCTGCTCTTCTCCCGCCGACCCGGCGCGGCGTTCGACGAGCTCGCCGCCGTGGTCGGTTTGCTGGCGCACCCCGGTGTGGTCCTCGCGGCCCGCCGCCGTCGGCGCGGCCGCAGCGTCGGCCACGCGGCGCTGCGCCCCCTGCTCGCAGCACCAACGCTTCGCTGGCGACGGCTGGGGGACGTCGTCGCGGGGACGTTCGGCGGCCGCGCAGCCGCCGAGGAGCGGCGCCGCCGCCGGGCGCCGGTCGAGACCGGCCCGGTCTCCGCGGACGTCGAGTCGATGGATCTCGACGACGCGGGCCGGCTGCTGCGCACCGTGCAGCGCCCGGGTGTGCTGCTCGCGATCACCCTGACGGTCCTCGGGCTCGTGGCCTCCCGCGCTGTGCTCGGTGGCATGCTCCACGGCGGTCGGCTGTTGCCGGCGCCGGCCGGAGCCGGCGACCTTTGGTCGCTCTATCGCGCCGGCTGGCACCCGGTCGGGCTCGGATCCACGACGCCGGCCCCGCCGTCGATCGCCGTGCTGGCGCTGCTGTCATCCCTCCTGCTGGGCAAGGCCTGGCTCGCCGTCGACCTGCTGATGCTGGGCGCCGCGCCACTTGCCGGGCTGTCGGCGTACGCCACGTCCGGGGCGGTCACCCGATCGCCGCGGTTGCGAGTGTTCGCAGCCCTCACCTACGCCGTCCTCCCGACTGCGACCGGAGCGGTCGCCGGCGGGCGGCTGGACGTCGTTGTCGCCGTGATCCTGCTGCCGCTGCTGGTCCGTGCCACGGGTGCGGCGTTGTCCGGGGGCATCGGTCGATGGCACCGCTGGGTCGGCGCCGGGCTGCTGCTGGCACTGGTGGCCGCCTTCGCCCCGGTGGTCTGGCCGTTGGCCGCGGCGTCGCTCGTGCTGGTAGTCGGGTGCGTCGGCGCGGGACGGCGCCAACGCGCGCTGGCCGCTGCGGCGATGCTCGCCGTGCCGGTGCTTGTGCTGATGCCCTGGACGACGTGGCTCGTCCAGCACCCCCGACTGCTGATCGCCGGCTCGGGCTTGTCCGAGACGTTCGCGGCTCGTCAGCCGCTCGGTGCGGCCGACCTGCTGCTCATGCATCCTGGCGGGCCGGCACAGCCGCCCGTGTGGGTGTTCGCGCCCTTCGTGCTCGCAGCCATCGTGGCGTTGTGTCGCCGACGTGGCGCCGCACTCGCCGTGGTCGGGTTCGCGGTCTTCGCCGTGGGTGTGGCCGGAGCGCTTGTCGAGAGCCGGTTGACCGGTGCTGCGGCGTCGGACCCGGCCGTCCGTTATTGGGCCGGCGTTCCGCTCGCGGTCGCGGCGCTCGGCGCCCTGTGCGCGGCTCTCGTCGCCGCCGACGGAGCCCGGGTAGCGCTGCGCCGGCACACGTTCGGCTGGCGACAGCCGGCCGCTGCGCTGCTCGCCGCTGCCGCCGTCGTCGGCTCCGCGGTCTCCCTCGGTGCATGGGTCGTGCGGGGCGCGGCCCGGCCACTGACCGACGCGACGGCGGTGCTGCTTCCTGTCTTCGCCGCTGCCGAGGTGGGCCGACCGACCGCGCCCCGCGTCGTTGCCCTGCGATCCGACGGGTCGGTCGTTCGCTATGCGCTCGTGCGGGAGCCGTCGGGTCCACGACTCGGCGACGCTGACGTGCTGCGCCACGGTCGACCCGGAGCTGCGGACGGTCGGCTCGCCGATGCAGTGCGCGCCCTCGCCGGCGGTCAGGCCAGTGGCGTGCCGGCCCTCGCCGGGTTCGGCGTCACCCTCCTCGTCGTGCCCAACGCCGATGCACCGGCCCTTGCTCGTATCGCCAACGTCGATGGGCTCGGGCGGGTGCCGACCGCCGGTGCGGTGGTGTGGCACATCGGTGTCCCGACGGGGGAGCTGGTCGTCCTCGGGCCCGCTACCGCCCGCCGGGTGCAGGCCGGGGCATCGCTGCCCGACACGGCTGTCCCCCAGCCGCTCGCGGCTCGGGCCGGCCACGCCCGTGTCTTTGTCGCAGCCGGGCGGGCAGGCCGGCTCCTGGTCCTGGCCGAACCGGCGAGCAGTCGCTGGCGGGCGCGCCTGGACGGCAAGACGTTGCCCTCCGCCCGCGCCTACGGCTGGGCCCAGGCGTGGCAGCTGCCGGCCGGCTCCGGACGACTCGTCGTCGACCGGGTCGGCGACCACCGCAGCCGCTGGCTGGCCGGCGAGCTCGCCGCCCTGGTCGTGCTGTGCTTCCTGGCACTGCCAACGCGCCGTCGTGGCGACGACGACCTGCGGATCGACGAGCCGGGAGCCACGTCATGACGGTGTCGCGACGCTGGGGTCCGGTGCTCGGCATCGTGGTGCTGGCCGCCCTCGCGGTCGCCGGCAGCAGCGGGCGCTCGACCGCCGGACCCCGCAGCATCCCCGGGGGCGTCGCGCTGCCCGTCGACAGCACCGCCTACGTGTGCCCAGATGTCACCGGCGCGACAGCGTCCCCGGCCGTGCTGTCGGTGGCCGGCGTGCGTCACCTCGCGGCGTCGTCCCTCGCGGTCACGAGCACGCCGTTGACCGGCAGCCGGGCCAAGCCGGCCGCGCTGGCCCTTCGCCCGGTCGCCCGGGTGCAGTCGACGGCGGCGTCCAGCGGAGTCGTCATTGCCGCGAACGGTCCCGGCGCCGGCGACGTCGTCGCCGACGTACGACGGCTGATCCCGCGCGGCCGCAATCGGGGTCTGTTCTCGACGCCATGCCTCGCCCCGGGCACCGACGTGTGGATCACCGGTGCCGACGGTCGGGTCGGCTTCACCGACACGCTGGCGGTCTCCAACCCGGGCAGCACCGTCGCCAACGTGACCGTCACGGCGTGGGCGTCGACCGGCCGGCTCGTGCCGCCGAAGCTGCAGGCCTTCACCGTGGCTGCCGGTCAGACCGCGGTGCTCCCGGTCGCGAACTACACGCCGGACGCCGCGTTCGTGAGCCTGCACGTGCATGCCAACTCCGGGCGGATCACCGCCGACGTGCTCGACCGGAGGATCAACGGCGTCCAACCGGCCGGCATCGACTGGATTCCCCCGACCCGGCCGCCCGCGACCGATGTCGTCGTGCCCGGTCTGCCGGGAGGTCCGGGGCTGCGCCGGCTCATCGTCGCCAACCCGGGCGCGGCCGACGCCACTGTCTCGCTGCGACTCGCGACCGTGTCCGCCAACTTCTCCCCGGCCGGTCACCCGACGTTGCTCGTCCGGGCGGGTCACACCGCTGTGGTCGACCTGACCACCAGCCTGGGTGCCCGGTCCGGTGCCGTCGTGCTGCACAGCGACGTGCCGGTGACCGCTGCCGTCCTCAGCGAGGCGACGGCGACCGGCAAGCTGCCCGACACCCAGTGGCTGGTCGCGTCAGCCGGGTTGACCGGGCCGGCCGCTCTGGCCGACAACACCCCCCCGTTCGGCAACACCGTGCGGGTCTACCTGGCCGCACCGGCCGCGGCCGGCCAGGTGCGCATCTCCGCGGTTGCCGGCACCAAGAGCACAACGGTCGACGTGCCGGCCGGTCGCACGGTCACGTTCGACCCGGTTGCCGCGTTCGGAAACGATGCCTTCGGACCCCTGCTGTTCACGCCGGTGGGCTCGGCGCCGGTCTATGCCTCGCGGATGCTCTACGCGCTGGGCGCGCACGGCCCGCTGAACACCGCGGAGCTGCCGACGCTGCTGCCCTCGGCGACCGCGCTTCCCCCCGTCGTCGAGGATCCGCGCGCAGCCCTTCCCTGACGCACCGCGGCTCTACTCCAACCCGGGCGGCCCTTGCTCCCACACCCAGGTCACTCGTCCTCCTCGGTGCTGAAGCCCGGGTCGACCGTCTCCGGGTCGAGTCCGAGGAACTGCGCCACCTCCTCGACGACGATGTCGTGGACGAGGTCCTCCAGGTCCTCGCGGTCCAGGGCGCGGAGCTCGAGCGGCCGTCGGTAGAGCACGATGCGCGGCGGCTCGCCACCCCCGGCCGGCAGCAGTCTCGCCAGCGGGACCCCGGCCGACTCGATCTCGTCGTCGAAGCTGACCGTGTCGTCGAGTGGCGGCACCTCCTCGACCGCGAAGTCGACACCCTTCAGCTGCTCGTGCCAACGGGTCTCCACATGCTCGACCGCGTCCAGCACGATGTTGTCGAACAGCTGCCCCGGGGACTCCGAGAGCGGGACGTGCGCGGGTGCGAGCGGGCCGCGGGGGCCGCGACCCCGGCGGTCGCGACGCCGACCGGGCCGTTCGCGGGTCATGCGCGCAGCCTAGGAGCCGGGCCGGCGAGCCAAGGTCACCGGCACGACACGGCGCGGGAAGTGGCCCGCGACCCGCGAGCCGGGTACGGTCGCCGCCGTGAGCCCTCTGCGTCGCTGCTCGCGGACCGCATGCGGCCGGCCCGCCGTGGCGACGTTGACCTACG
The DNA here is from genome assembly GCA_030840545.1 of Frankiaceae bacterium. Taxonomy (GTDB): domain Bacteria; phylum Actinomycetota; class Actinomycetes; order JAFAQI01; family JAFAQI01; genus JAFAQI01. The sequence continues at coordinate 4,575 of JAVEEH010000093.1, forward strand.
TCTACGCCGACTCGACGGCCGTTGTCGGTCCGCTCGCGACCTACGCCGAACCGCACTCCTACGACCTGTGCGAGGAGCATGCCGCCGGGCTGACCGCGCCGCGTGGCTGGGAGGTCGTCCGGCTCGACGTCGACGCCGCCGCCGCGCTGCCCAACAGCGACGACCTCGAGGCGTTGGCCAACGCTGTCCGCGAGGCGGCCCGCCCCTCGGCCCGGCCGGCCGTCGACCCCGCGGCCATCACCGGCACCGGTCGGCGGGGACACCTGCGAGTGCTACCCCCGTCCTGATCTGGCCGCATTCGTCCCGTTCGTCGCGAACACGGCGGTTTTCAAGGAACGCCCGCGCCCGGCCGACATTCATCCCGGCCCGCCACCCTTGTCTCGCCCGCCCACCCGGGAGACCCTCATGACCGCCATTCCCCACCAGCGCCCTGCCGCCGGTGCCGTCACCGCCGCTTCCCTGACGCAGGCCGGCGACCGCCCCTCCGGCAGTTGCCCCGAGTGCGGCAGCGCCCGTGTCACCGCCCTGGCGATGACGCTCACCGACGGCACGCCCGTGCGGTTCACCTCCTGCCACGCGTGCGAGCACCGGCACTGGTCCCACGACGGCCGCGACCTCGAGTTCAGCGATGTCATCTCCCGCGCCACCAAGCTCAAGGTCTGACCAACCGCTCCTGCACCGGCGCACCGCAGCAGGTCGGTAGTCTCGTCGCGTGCCTGACCTCGCGCGCATCGTCAAGGCCTACGACATCCGCGGGATCGTCCCCGACGAGCTCGACGAGGCGATCGCCCGCGAGATCGGCGCCGCGTTCGTCCGGTTCCTCGACGCCGACGCCATCGTCACCGCCTACGACATGCGCGACACGTCGCCCGGCCTCGCTCGCGCCTTCGCCGAAGGTGCGGCGGCGCAGGGTGCTGACGTGATCGAGGCCGGCCTCGGCTCGACCGACCTCCTCTACTTCGCCAGCGGGTCGCGCGACCTGCCCGGCGCGATGTTCACCGCCAGCCACAACCCGGCCCGATACAACGGCATCAAGCTCTGCCGCGCCGGCGCGGCACCGGTGGGGCAGGACAGCGGGCTGGCGGACATCCGCCGCATGGTCGAACAAGGCGTCCCGTCGTACGACGGAAAGCCGGGCTCGATCAGTCGACACGACCTGCTCGCCGACTACGCCGCCTACATGAAGAAGCTCGTGCCGGGCATCGAAGCCATCCGGCAGCTGTCGGTCGTCGTCGACGCCGGCAACGGCATGGCCGGGCTGACGGTGCCGGTGGTGTTCGAGGGCCTGCCGCTGGACCTCACTGCACTCTATTTCGAGCTCGACGGCTCGTTCCCCAACCACGAGGCGAACCCCATCGACCCCGGCAACCTGCGCGACCTGCAGGCGAAGGTGCGGGACGTCGGCGCGGACATCGGGCTCGCGTTCGACGGTGACGCCGACCGTTGCTTCGTCGTCGACGAGCGTGGCGAGATCGTGTCGCCGTCGGTGCTGACCGCGCTCATCGCCGTGCGCGAGCTCGAGAAGGAGCCGGGCGCGACGATCATCCACAACCTCATCACCTCGCGCGCGGTTCCCGAGATCGTCCGCGAGCACGGTGGCAAGCCGGTGCGCACCCGCGTCGGCCACTCGTTCATCAAGGCGACCATGGCCGAAACGGGTGCGGCGTTCGGCGGCGAGCACTCGGGTCACTTCTACTTCCGCGACTTCTGGCGCGCCGACTCCGGCATGCTCGCGGCTCTGCACACGTTGGCCGCACTCGGCTCGCAGAGCTCGCGGCCGTTGTCGGAGCTGCTGTCGGAGTACGCGCGCTATGCCGCGTCGGGTGAGATCAACACCGAGGTCGACGACCCGCAAGCGAAGATGGCTGCGGTGGAGTCGAGCTTCGCCGGCGCTGACGGCACGACCATCGACCACCTCGACGGGTTGACGGTCGAACGCTCGGATGGTTCGTGGTTCAACCTGCGCCCGTCCAACACCGAGCCGCTGCTGCGGCTCAACGTCGAGGGCCGGGACGCCGCAGCGATGGCCGAGCTCCGCGATTCCGTTCTCACGATCGTGCGGGGCTAGGCTTGCCCGCCGTGAACCTCGACCCCGCCCTGCTCGACATCCTCGCGTGCCCGAACTGTCGCGCCGAACTGCGCGTCGACGACGCAGCCAGCGAGCTGGTCTGCACCGGGTGCGGCTTCGCCTACCCGGTGCGCGATGACATCCCGGTGCTCCTCATCGACGAAGCCCGCAAGCCCGACCGGCCCGGCGCCGGCTCCGCGGGGGACGCGCCCGCTGCCACGACGCCGTGAGCCTCGACGTCGACGACGGCAAGCTCGATGACGTCGGGGCGCTGGCCAGGGCAGACCCGGACCAGATGCTTCGCGCAGTCGCCACGTCGGCCGCGCAGGTCCGCAGCGGGCTGACCGCCGCGCGCGAGGCACGGCTCGACACCCTCACCGCCGAGGGCCGCCCGCGCGCTGTCGTCGTGACCGGGATGGGCGGCTCCGGCATCGCGGGCGACGTCCTCGCGGCGATCGCCGCGCCGTCCTCGCCGACTCCGGTGTTCGTGCACCGCGGGCCCGGCCTGCCCGGTTGGGTGGGCGCGGCTGACCTGGTCGTCGCCGTCTCGTGCTCGGGATCGACGCGCGAGACGCTCGCGGCCACCGACGAGGCGATCCGCCGCGGCGCCCAGCTGGTCGGGATCGCTGCCGCCGGGTCGCCGTTGGCCGATCGCTGCACCAACGCGCGCGCGTTGCTGGTCCCGGTCGTGGCCCAGCTCGCCCCGCGCGCCTCCCTGTGGGCGCTGGCCACGCCGGTGCTGGTCGCCGCCGCGCGTCTCGGCTTGCTCGACCTCGGCCCGGACGACCAGGCCCTCGAAGCGGCGGCGCGGCGACTCGAGCTGATCGCGGATCTGTGCCGCCCGGACCGGGAGTCGTTCGTCAACCCGGCCAAGACCTTGGCCATCGAGCTGGCCGGTCGGCTGCCGATGGCGTGGGGAGCGGGGCAGACCGGCGGACTGGCCGCCTACCGGTTCGGCTGCCAGATGGCGGAGAACGCCAAGCTCCCCGCGGTCACCGGCGCGCTGCCGGAGGCTCACCACAACCAGGTCGTTGCCCTCGACGGGGCGCTGGCCGGCGGTTCGGCTGAGACGGACCTGTTCCGGGACCGGGTCGAGGATGACGCCGGAACGTCGCTGCGACTGCGACTGGTGTTGCTGCACGATGCGGACGGTGACGCCGCGAGCGCTGCGCGCGTCGAGGTCTCGCAAGAGGTCGCCGAACGCCGGGGCGTGCCGACCTCGCTGGTGCGTTCCGAGGGTGACGGCCCGGTCGAGCGGCTCGCCTCACTGGTCGCCGTCATCGACTACGCGACGGTCTACGCGGCTCTGCACCAGTCGATCGACCCGACCCCCATCGGGCCGATCGACGAGCTCAAGGCGCGACTGTCACGCGACGAGCAGCGAGCCGACTAGCACTTCTTCGCGGTCGCCAGGTCATAGCAGGCCTTCACCGCCGGCTTGTTCTTCGCCGTGTAGCTCCAGGTGATCTTGGTGAAGTTGAGGCTGATCGACTCGGACGTCTTGCCACTGGACTGGCCGGTCATGTGGTCACCGGTCACGACCGTTCCGTTCAGCAGCGCCTGCAACTCCTCGGCGGTGCCGCCGCTGCCGTCCGGCCGGATGACGTAGAGCTTGACCGTCACGCCCGCGACCGCTGTGGATGCTTCTTGGAGGACCTGGTCGAGCAGCCCGACCGTGTAGCTGTCCGACACCTTGGTGACGGTGATCTCCGACACGCTGGGTGCGCTGGACTCGCGGTCCGCCGAGCCGCCGGTGGGTGAGCTGATTCCCCGGCCCACGCCAAACTGAAAGCTGGAGATGATGATGTCGCCCGTGTGCGAGCCTCCGACGCCGGTCGAGACGCCGGGAAAGCGCATGTACATCGGCAGGTGGCCGGTGAACGCCGCATTGAGCAAGGCGCCCGGCCCGAGCAGCTTCACGGGGTGTGCGCGGTGGGCATTGCCGCCCCCGGCTGCCAGGAAACCGGCGACGAGCGCGGCGATGACCAGCCAGAGATAGGCCCTGCGCCGGACGATCCCCGCGAGCACGTGACTGTGCATGTCTCCCCCAAAACGCCAAGTGCCTGGCAGCGCGGGACACGGCGCCGATGATGCGCTACCCGACGGTAGGCCGGGGGGAGGGATCGGTCAGCCATTCGGTGAGTTGTGCCCCGGAGTGCTGAATGCCGCCAATGGACGGTGGCGCACGGTTGCTGGCGCCCACCGCGCCCCCGCTACCCTTGCACGCATGGACTTCAAGGTCGCGGATCTGTCATTGGCCGAGTTCGGCCGCAAGGAGATCACCCTCGCCGAGCACGAGATGCCCGGCCTCATGGCGATGCGCGCGGAGTTCGGCCCGACGCAGCCCCTCGCCGGCGCTCGGGTGACCGGCTCGCTGCACATGACCGTGCAGACGGCCGTGCTCATCGAGACGCTGGTCGCGCTCGGCGCCGAGGTGCGCTGGGCGTCCTGCAACATCTTCTCGACCCAGGACCACGCGGCCGCTGCGGTCGTGGTGGGGCGTGACGGCACCGCCGACGCCCCCAAGGGCGTCCCGGTATTCGCGTGGAAGGGCGAGTCGCTCGAGGAGTACTGGTGGTGCACCGAGCAGGTGCTCCGCTGGCCCGACGGCGGTCCCAACATGATCCTCGACGACGGTGGCGACGCGACGTTGCTCGTGCACAAGGGGGTCGAGTTCGAGAAGGCCGGAGCGGTGCCCGACCCCGCGACGACCGACAACGAGGAGTACGCCGTCATCCTCCAGGTGTTGACGCGCTCGATCGCCGACGACCCCACCCGGTGGACCAACATCGCCAACGGCATCAAGGGTGTCACCGAGGAGACGACCACCGGCGTGCATCGCCTCTACCAGATGCACGAGCGCGGCGAGCTGCTGTTCCCGGCGATCAACGTCAACGACTCCGTCACCAAGTCGAAGTTCGACAACAAGTACGGCTGCCGGCACTCCCTCATCGACGGCATCAACCGCGCGACCGACGTCCTCATCGGCGGCAAGGTGGCGTTCGTGGCCGGTTATGGCGACGTCGGCAAGGGCTGCGCCGAGTCGCTGCGTGGGCAGGGTGCCCGCGTCATCGTCGCCGAGGTCGACCCGATCTGCGCCCTGCAGGCGGCGATGGACGGCTATCAGGTCGCGACCCTCGACGACGTCGTCGAGACTGCCGACATCTTCATCACCGCGACCGGAAACTTCAACATCATCAACGCGGCGGACATGCAGCGGATGAAGCAGGGCGCGATCGTGGGCAACATCGGCCACTTCGACAACGAGATCGACATGGCCGGGCTGACCAAGCTGCCCGGCGTACGCCGTAACAACATCAAGCCGCAGGTCGACGAGTGGTTCTTCGCCGACGGCCACTCGATCCTGGTGCTGTCCGAGGGACGGCTGCTCAACCTCGGCAACGCGACCGGTCACCCGTCGTTCGTGATGTCCAACAGCTTCACCAACCAGACCATCGCGCAGGTCGAGCTGTTCACGAAGACCGACGACTACCCGATCGGTGTCTACGTGCTGCCCAAGCACCTCGACGAGAAGGTTGCGCGGCTGCACCTGGACGCGCTCGGTGTGCACATGACGACGTTGACGCAGGACCAGGCCGACTACATCGGAGTGCCGGTCGAAGGTCCCTACAAGTCCGACGCCTACCGCTACTGAGCCTCGCGGTCAGGCCGGCGGCGCGAACGGCCCGGAGGCCGGCGGCTCCGGCGGTGTGGCAGGCGGTGCGGGCTGCACTGTCAGGATCGGTGGCTGTGGTGGGCTGCCAGCGCTGAGCCGCTCGATCTCGCGACGGCGGCGCTCGGCCAGCACCGCGGACAGATAGGCCCATGGCGGCACACCGGCCGGCGGTGGCGCGGTGCGCGTGCTGAGCTCGGCGAGCAGGCGGCTGCCCATCTGCTCGCGCGCCCACGGCGCCAGCTGCGGCGCGCGGGCGAGGAAGTGCCGGAGCTCGAGCGCGAGATCGTCGGTGAGGCGGGTCAGGTCGAGCGCACTCGCCCATCCGGCCAGCTGTGGCGGCATCACCGGCGGTGCAGCAGCGCGCGACGGCACCCGCTCCTGGATGACGACGGTGCCGGCGGCGAGGTCGCCGAGCCGCTTCGACCGCGCGCTCACCAGCATCGGGATGAGAGCGAGCAGACCGCCGAAGATCCCGGGCCGGTCGACGACGACGCCGACGAGCCCGCGGACGAACGCATGCCGGAAACGAACCGGGCCGCCGTCGTCGCGGACGACGCGCAGCCCCATCACCGCCTTGCCCGGGGTGCGTCCGCGCCACAGGGTCTCGAACCCGACGGGATAGCCCAGCACGATGCCGACGAACAGCGCGAGCACCAGGGCCTGTGCCGCCGCCGACTCGAAGGTGGCGCCGGTGTTGTTGGCGACGAGCACGAGCAGCACGGCGAGAACGAACTGGATGACGAAGTCGATGACCAGCGCGACGCCGCGCGAGCCGATACCGGCCGGGCGCAGCTCGATGGCGACGGCTTCGCCGGTGACGATCGGCTCGCCGTAGCCGGTCTGCTGGGTCACCCCGGTAGTGTCCCTCGTCAGTGGACATCGATGCTTTCGTCGTCGTACACGGCGAAGAATGGGCGCGGCTCGAGCGGCTCATCCGGCGCGCCGGCCGCGCCTCCCGGTTGTCCGGGCCGGAAGTCGACGAGCTGGTCACGCTCTACCAGCGTGCGGCGACGCATCTGTCGATCATCCAGACTCGTTCGCCCGATCCGGTGCTGGTCGCCCGGCTGTCCCGACTGGTCAACGGGGGACGGTCGGCGATTGCGGGCGCGCATGCGCCGGCCTGGCGTCAGCTGCTGCGGTTCTTCACGACGACCTTTCCGGTTGCGGTCTATCGCACCCGCACGTGGTGGGTGCCGACGGCGATCGTGTCTCTCGTCATCGCCGTCGCGCTCGGTGTGTGGGTCGACAGCCACCCGGACGTGCAGCGTTCGCTGCTGCCACCCGCGGCTGTGCGCGACCTCGTCAACCATCAGTTCGCCGACTACTACCGCGCGCATCCCGCGCACGACTTCGCGGCACAGGTGTGGACCAACAATGTGTGGGTCTCGGCCGAGGTGCTCGTCGGTGGACTCGGGCTCGGCATCCTGACCGTGTTCTCGTTGATCACCAACAGCGTCAACGTCGGCGTCATCGGTGGCTACATGTTCGCGGCAGGCAAGGGTGGGCTGTTCCTCGGGCTGATCTGCCCGCACGGCATCCTCGAGCTGACCGCGGTCTTCGTCGCCGGTGGCACCGGCTTGCGCCTCGGTTGGACGATGGTCGATCCCGGGCCGCGGCGTCGCGCCGATGCGCTTGCGCAGGAAGGTCGCAGCTCGGCGACCATCGCGCTGGGTCTTGTGGTCGTGCTGGCCGTCTCCGGAGTGCTCGAGGCGTTCGTGACCCCGTCCGGGCTGCCGACGTGGGCGCGCATCGGCATCGGCGTGCTGGCGGAGGTCGGCTTCCTCGCCTACGTCTGGGTGCTCGGTCGTCGCGGCGTACAGGCCGGCGACACCGGCGACCTGGAACCCGAGCTGCGTGGTGACACGGCCCCGGTTGCCGCCTGACCGCTCCCGGATGCCTGTGACGTCAGTGGCTCGCCGACCAGGCGGCGGCCTGGCGTTGCACGATTCCGACGAGGTCGCCGAGAGCGATGTTGACGTCGACGATGTGCAACCCCCACTGAGGTCCCAGCGTCTCGGGGAGCACCGGGCGCCCGTTGGCCGGTGCCGCGCTGACCTGCAGGAAGGTTGCCCCGCTGGCGGTGCGGCACCGCGCCGACAGATAGCCGGGGTAGGTCGCGAAGCCGGCGGTCGAGCCCGGCGGCTCGGGCACGCCCGGGCCGAAGCCGCCGGCCGGGTTGAGTCGCTGCGTCGGCAGATACGGGTGCAGGGCACCCGTCCCGCCGGCGAGCCGGGAGGGATCGGTGCACATGACCTGGTCGCCGGCGCTGAGGCTGCGACCGAAGAACGCGAACGCGGGTGGCGTGGACGCGAAGCTGCTGTAGGCGACGATGCAGCCGGTCTCGCCTGGAGTGCGGCAGGCCGGAAGGTGCGCGAACATCCCGCCGGCGTCCTTGCCGGTCGCCGTCGTGACGTTGCCGCCGAGCAGCAGCGCCGACACCAGGAGGCGGCGTTCCGCCGGGTTGCCGTCGATCTCGGCTTTGATCAGCCGAGTGAGAGCCATCGCTCCTTGCGAGTGACCGAGGAGGACGACGCCCCGGCCGTGGTTGTCGTGGCGCAGGTAGTCGTGCCACGCCGAACGGATGTCCGTGTCGGCGATGGCACGGACGTGGGCGTCGAAGAACTTCCCGGAGCTCAACGCGGCGACGGTGGCCTGCCGATAGACCGGCACGAACAGTCGGCACACCGCGGCGAACCGGGCGGCCTGGGCGCGCGCAGTGGCCACGAGCTCGGGAGCAACACGCAGCGGCGCGTTGTCACGCTTCGACAGCGAGACCGTGGGATAGACGTAGAAGCAGTCGATCGGCGGGTGCACCGCCGGCCGGAACGGCTGGTTCGCCGTCGTACCGTCGGCGCGCACCACGACCGCATCAAGTCCGCCCGCGCAAGGGTTCGACCGCATCCCCGGCCGGCACAGCCACAAGGTCGGGTGCGTCACCGTCAAGCTGGTTGGCGGCACGGTGCCCGTCGGTGTCGTCGATGTCGACGGTGCTGCCGTCGTCGGGGGGCCGGACGGCTGGCCCGGCCGGGCAGCCGCACCGGAGCTGCACGCCGCCAGGAACGCAAGTGCCGCGATGCTCAGCGCTGCTCGTCCAAAGCCGGGCACGTTGCCTCCTCGACCGATGCTAACCACGGGCAGGGCGCACGTTGTGCGCATCAGAGCCGGCCGGCCGCCTTGAGGTCGAGATAGGTGTCCGCGACGTGTGACGCGAACAGGTCCGGCTCCGCCTCGGTCACGACCACGCCACGGCGGCGCAGGCCCCAGCCGACGTTGCGGCGATCAGCCTCGGCCGCCTCCGCGGCAGCGGCCGCGTAAACAGCGGCACTGTCACCGCGCCCGGCCCGCAACGTCGCCAGCCGAGGATCCGACACCGCCGCCACCACGACGACGTGCCGTTGGGTCAACGGACCGATGGCCGGCAGCAGTCCTTCATTCACTGCGGCCGGCTCCAGTGCAGTGAACAGCACGACCAGCGAGCGCTTGCGCAGCCGCCGGAGCACCTGGCCGACGACCGCGCGCATGTCGGTCTCGACCAACGTCGGCTCCAACGACGCGGTGGCGCGTACGACGGCCGCCAGGCTGC
>JAVEEH010000145.1 GCA_030840545.1 Frankiaceae bacterium
CTCGTCCTCGACGGACAGCCGCGCGCGCAGGACCTCGGCGGCCTCCTGGTAACGCCACAGGGCCCAGAAGCCGAGCTCGTTGCGCTCGACCGGGTTGTTCCGACGCAGCTCCGCGTAGTGCGGATAAGGATCGTCGGTGAAGCCCGGCTCGAACGGGTTGAACGAGACGAGCGGTTGCTGTGCGGTGTCGGTCACGGCGTCTCACCTCAGCACGGGGATGGAGAGAACGGTAACGCGCTGCCCGAATGACCGTGTTGTGCGGTTGGTCACACGCAGCTGAGGACCCCGCTTGCCGCGTTACCCGTGCCCTACCTAGCCTGCGCAAATGGCGTTCAGCGGGTGGCCGGCCGAGGCACTCGAGTTCTACGAGGGACTCGAGGCCGACAACTCGAAGACCTACTGGCAGGCCAACAAGGCGACGTACGACGACTGCGTGCGCACGCCCATGCTCGAGCTGCTCGCCGAGCTCGAGCCGGCGCACGGCACCGGCAAGATCTTCCGGCCCTACCGCGACGTGCGGTTCAGTGCCGACAAGACGCCCTACAAGACGGCCATCGGCGCCCTGCTGTCGGGCGGCGGCTATGTGCAGCTGTCGTCGGCGGGGCTCGCGACCGGCTGCGGCGTCTGGCACATGGAGCCGGACCAGCTGCGCCGCTATCGGCTGGCCGTCGACGACGCCAAGTCGGGCGGATCGCTGGTCGCCGTCGTCAGCGAGCTCGAGCGTCAGGGCATTGAAGCGATCGCGCGGGAGTCGCTGAAGACCGTCCCGCGTGGCTTCGACAAGGCGCACCCGCGCGCCGATCTGTTGCGCAACAAGGGGCTCGCCGCCTGGAAGCAGTGGCCCGTCGGGGCCTGGCTCGGGACGGCGAAGGCCAAGTCACGGGTGGAGGACTTCCTGGCCTCGGCCGCGCCATTGAACGACTGGCTCCACCGGCAGGTCGGCTGACATGGCCTACGACATCGATGCGGTGCGTCGCGCCTTCCCGGCGCTGGATGAGGGCGCGGCGCACTTCGACGGTCCGGGCGGCTCGCAGGTCGCGGCACCGGTCGCGGACGCGGTGGCGGGGACGATGCGGGCAGCGGTCGCGAACCGCGGGGTGGTCACGACGGCCGAGCAGCGCGCGGAGCAGATCGTGGTCGACGCCCGGCGGGCGATGGCCGACCTGCTCGCCGTCGACCCGGCCGGCGTGGTGTTCGGCCGGAGCATGACGGCCCTGACCTTCGACCTGAGCCGGGCGTTGGCCCAGCAGTGGGCGCCCGGCGACGAGATCGTCGTCACCCGGCTCGACCACGACGCCAACATCCGGCCCTGGGTCATCGCGGCGGAGCGCGCCGGCGCGCAGGTGCGTTGGGCCGCCTTCGACCCGGACAGCGCGGAACTGAGCCTGGGTGATGTCGAGGCCGTGCTGACCGAGCGGACCCGCTTGGTGGCGGTGACCGCGGCATCGAACCTCTTCGGCACCATCCCCAACGTGCGCGCCATCTCCGAGGCAACGCACTCCGTCGGCGCGCTGGTCTACGTCGACGGTGTGCACCGGGCGCCACACACCGCGGTGGACGTCGAGACGATGGGCGCGGACTTCTTCGCGTGTTCGCCGTACAAGTTCTGCGGGCCGCACCTGGGTGTGCTCGCGGCCGCGCCGGCGCTGCTGGAGACGCTGCAGCCGGACAAGCTGTTGCCGTCGAGCGACGCCGTGCCGGACCGTTTCGAGCTCGGCACGTTGCCCTACGAGCTGCTGGCCGGCGTGACCGCCGCCGTCGACTTCCTGGCCGGTCTGGACCCGGCGGCGGCCGGTGGCCGCCGGGAGCGGCTGCTCACGTCGATGTCATCGCTCGAGGAGCATGAGGAGGCGCTGGCCGACCGGCTGGAGTCGGGGCTGCGCGAGCTGCCCGGCGTGACGCTGCACGGCAGTCCGGCGCGTCGTACGCCGACGTTGCTCTTCAGCGTCGACGGCTGGTCCCCCCGTGAGGTGCAGGTCGGGCTGGCCCAGCACAACGTCAACGCGCCGGCCGGCAGCTTCTATGCGGTCGAGGCGGCGCGTTGGGCCGGGTTGGGCGAGCAGGGTGCGGTGCGCGCGGGACTAGCGCCCTACACCAACGGCGATGATGTCGAGCGCCTGCTGCAGGCGTTGGACGAGATGCTCGGCTGAGCAACGGACTCGCGTCGAATCACCATGCGCATCGCCGGGGCCGATATCTTCGCCGACCATGACTGACACGAACGAGCAGGACCCCGTGGGACCTCCGGTCGCGGGCGACGAGACCACGACCCTGCTGGGCTCCCTCGATCGCCAGCGCGCCACCTTCGCGTGGAAGTGCGGCGGACTCGACGCGGCCGGCATGCAAGCGACGGTCGGCGCCTCGACGATGACCCTGGGCGGGCTGGTCAAGCACCTGGCCCTGGTCGAGGACCACTACTTCACCACCCGGCTGCACGGACGCGACCCCGGACCACCATGGAACGCCGTGGACTGGGACGCCGACCCGGACTGGGAGTGGCGCACGGCTGCCGAGGACAGCCCCGAGCAGCTCATGACGCTCTGGCAGGAAGCCGTCACCCGCTCCCGCGCCGGTGTCGCCGAGGCGCTCGCAGCCGGCGGCGTGGAGCAGCTGATCTCCCAGGGCTGGCCCGACGGGAGGACACCCAGCCTGCGACGCACGCTGATCGACATGATCGAGGAGTACGCCCGGCACGTCGGCCATGCCGACCTCATCCGGGAGTCGGTGGACGGGCTCACCGGCGAGGACCCGCCGCAGCGAAGCGGCTGAGCACTCACGACGTTGTGCCGATGCCCCCGTCGACCGGAATCACGGCGCCGGTGACGTAGGCGCCGGCGCGGCTGGACAGATAGACAGCGACACCGGCCATGTCGTCGGGCTGGCCGATGCGCCCGAGCGGCGAGCTCGCTGCGACCGCCTCGCGCATGGTCGGGTCGTCGAGGGCAAACGCCATCATCTTCGACTGGAACGGCCCCGGCGCGACTGCGTTGACGGTGATCGAGCGTGGGCCCAGCTCACGAGCCAACGCTCGAGTCAGGTGATGCAGGCCGGCCTTGCTCGCCGAGTAGGGGTAGTGCGGCATCGGGTTGACGTGCAGCCCGTCGATGCTCCCGACATTGATGACGCGGGCCGGGTCTGCCGGGGTCGCAGCGGCCAGCAGCAACGGCAAGAACGCCTGCGTCAGGAAGAACGGCGACTTCATGTTGAGGTCGACGACTTTGTCCCAGCCCGCCTCCGGGAACGACTCGAAGGGCTCGCCCCACGTTGCGCCGGCGTTGTTCACCAGCACGTTGACGTGCTCCTCCCGCTCCCCCACTTCGGCCGCCAGCCGCTGGCACTCCGCGACGGCGGCCAAGTCCGCGGGGATGCCGTGCACCGCGCCGTACGACGACAGCTCGTCAACCGCCGCGGCGCACGCGTCAGCCTTGCGCGAGCTGATGTAGACCGACGCGCCCGCCTGCAGCAGCCCGCGCGCCATCATCATCCCGATGCCCCGCGTGCCGCCCGTGACCACGGCGACCTTGCCGGTCAGGTCGAACAGATCCACGCTCCACCTCCGCGTCGCGCCAGAGGCAGATCATGTCGGGTGCCCGGCGTCAGCTGTGCCGCGGGATGGCGAACAGCGGGCGACCGTGTGAGCACCAGGGGTTGTCGGGGACACCAGTGCAGGGATTGTGCATGGTCTGCATCGCCCCTGGTCGCGGACCCGGGCCCTTGTAGTCCTTCGGCTCGGTGATGCCGGCGGCGTTGAGCGCGGTCATGATGCTGACGACCGGGTCGCCCGGCTCATAGATGCCGCGCCCGTTCTGCCGGAGGATGTTGGCCTGACCGCAGTTGTCCAGGTCGAGCAGGTTGGGCGGGTCGACCGACGCCGGCTTGGTGTGACCGCCGGTGTGGTCGACGTTGGCGTCGATGCAGTTCTGCAGGCTGGTGCCGTCGAGAGCGATGTCGGCGTCGCCCGGCTTCCCGGCGTAGGCGACATGGACGAACGTGTTGTGCACGATCTGGTTGTTGATCGGCGGGGTGAACAGCCAGTGCAGGATCACACCGGCGTGGCTCTCGTTCTTGATGAGGTTGCCACGGATGATGTTGTTGGACCCGCCGGCGATCTCGATGCCGTTGCCCACCGGCGCGATGGCGGTGATGCCGGCGCCCGGCACGTCGTGGTCGTTGTTGTCATGCACGTAGTTGCCGATGATGTTGGCGCCCTCCTGCGGCGGGTCGGGCTCGCTGGTCAACGTGTTGGGCACGATGCCGCTGGCGTTGTGGTCCCACTCGCTGTTCAGGAGGAAGAGCTCGCCACCCGCGTTGGTGCCGGAGTAGCCGATGGCGTTCTTCTCCGCCTTGGACGCGACGATGACAGCGTTGCAGTCACGGCAACCGCCGATGTAGATGCCACTGTCGGCGTTCCATGACGCGTAGTCGTGCGCGAACGTCGCAGGCACCTTGCCCGACGAGGTGGAGTCATAGGCGTAGAGGCCGTAATCGCCGTTGTTGTAGGCGGTGAGGTAGTTGCCCCAGTAGCCGTCGACACCGGTCCAGTAGAAGGCGTTAGCCGCGCCCTTCAGGTAGTTCTGGCCGGTCATGTTCTCGACCCAGGTGTTGTTGACACCGAGCACGTGCACCGCGGAACCGCCGGTCTTCTTGCCGTCGAAGACGACACCGTTGCGGTTCATGCCACGGATGTGCAGACCGTCTGTGAGCCCGTGGCCGTTCTGCACCATCACCGACTCGTCGTACTTCCCGGGCCACACCAGCACCCAGTCACCGTTGCGCGCATGGTCGACCGCGAGCTGTAGGGACTTGTAGTAGCTCACGCCCTTGGCGTGCGGGCAGCTCACCGTGCCGTTGCAGACGAGCAGCACCCTGCCCTTGGCTGCCGCCTCCGACGGCACTCCGCCGATGACCGTCGACGCGACCGCCAGCGCGGCGCACAGCGCGGCGATCCAACGTGGCCTGCTCATGTGAACTCCCTTGATTTTCGGTGAGAAGGACCGTGCACCGACGACGACCAGCGCCGCCTCGACGACAAGTGAGGCTGTGCCCCAGGGGTCGGCCCAGTGGCCGACGTGGTCCGCGATCTGCGGCAATCCGATGCTGCTGCGGCTGAGCAGATAACCCGCGATGGTGGCTGCGGACGCGACGGCGGCGGCGCGCTGCACGGGCAACGCCCGTCGCGTGGTCGCGAGCGCGACAGCCCCGGCGCCGGACCCGACGATGAGCAGCCCGAAGCCGACGGCGAGGTAGGGCGCCTCCCACAGCTTGCCCAGCAGGTCGGAGGCATGGGTCACCGCGACACCCGCGAGCATCACGATCCCGAAGGCGCGCAGACCCACGTCCGCGAACGAGCGCCGCCGCCGCCACAGCAGCGCCACTGCCAGCACGGGCAGCTCGACCGACAACGCCCACCCGGCCCGTACGACGACGCGCATCCACATCGGGATGGCCGCTCGCGGGCCATCCATCGACGCCATCTGCACCATCGCCGCGCGCGCCATGCCGGTCATGTCGCCGCCGCCCACGGCCGCCGACGACGACGGGCCGAAGTGATAGCCGGCCGGCAGTCTCGACTGGCCCGGTTTGACGACCGCGAACTGCGCCATCATGCCGTGGTCCTCGTGGTCGAGCATGTGGCAATGGACCATGAAGACACCGGTGAAGTCGGTGAACTTCGCGGCAACTTCGACCGAGTCACCCGGATCCAGCCGCCAGGTGTCCTGCAGCCCTGCGTCGTAGGCGGGCGGCGGCTGGCCGTTGTAGGCGATCGTGCGCCACTGCTCCTCGTGGAGATGGATGTAGTGGGTGATGGGGCTGAGGTTCTGCAGCAGCCAGGTCTGGGTCGACCCCAGCGGGATCTTCGCGTCGATCCGGGTCGGGTCGTAGCGGTGACCGTTGACGGTCCAGTAGGTGCCGGTATTCGAGTCTCCGCCCAGCCCGAACGTCCACACCATGTTCGGAGTCGACGGCGGGGACAGCTTCGGCAGCGGCTCGAGCGCAGCCGGCACCCTTGTCTTGTCCGTCACGCGCTTGGTGACGCGGAACTGCATGATCGGCGCGTCCGGCGTGCCGATGCCGCCCGCTGAGCCGTCGGTGCGGGGCACGCTCTGCAACGTCACGTTCTTGCCGAAGTCGTGGCCGAAGTCGACGATCACGTCGGCACGCTGTGCCGGCCCGAGCAGGATGTCGCCGCGCACGACCGGCTTGGGGAGCAGGCCACTGCCGGTGCCGATCTGGATGAACGGCTGACCGTTGGACAAGTGAAAGTCATAGGACTGGAACCCGGAGCCGTTGAGAAGGCGCAGCCGGTAACGGTGGGTGCCCACGTCGAAGTGCGGCCCGTAGACGCCGTTGACGAGGATGCGGTCGCCGACCGTCGCGTCTCCTGGGGCGGCATAGGGGCCGACGAAGTTGCTCTGGGCCGACGTGTTGCCGTCGCCAGGGTGTGGGAACGGCTCGGTCAGCTGGTTGTTGTTGTCGAACCCACGGTCCGAGACGAGCAGTGGCACGTCGTAGCCGCCGGTCGGCAACGGCAGCTTGCGCTCGAATGCGTCGCTCGTGATGAACATGCCCTGCAGGCCGTTCCACACGTTGCGCCCGGTGCTGTCCATGCGATGGTCGTGGTAGAAGTCGAAGGCCGCGCGCTCGGGCCTGCCGCCGTCGGTCAACGGAAAGACATACGTACGCCGGCCTCCTGGCTTGATCAGCTGGGAGTCGGGTTGGCCGTCCGATGCGGCGGCGTGGTGGTCACCGTGCAGGTGCACCGTGATGTCGCCCACCGAGCTCGGCAGCTTGTTGACGTAGGTCACCGTCGTGCGGTGGCCCGAGGGCCGACGGATCGTCGGGCCGGGATAGCTGCCGGCGTAGGTCCACATCAACGTCTTCGGCCCGTGCGGCAGCACCCGCACGTCGGCTTCGCGAACCGGGATCGTCAGATGCGATCCGGTGAGCACTGGCGGCAGCCGGAGCGGCTGGGCGAAGGTGGGCTTGGCCGGCTTGGTGCCGGACTTGCCCTGCCCCTCGACGATGAGCGTGCCCTGCATGTTGGGGTGGAACTGGCAGAAGAAGTTGTAGGTGCCCGGCGCCAGCTTGTCGGCCCCGGTGATGGTCGAGGTCGTCCCCGGCAGCGCGTTGCCGTTGAACAGCGGAGTTCCGGCGCTGTCCCGAGCCACCGACGTGACCGTGTGCGCGATCTCGTCGAGGTTGACGAACGTCAGCGCCGTGCCCTGGGTGATGACGACAACCTTCGTGTCATAGCCGGTGGTGGCGCCGCCCGGACCGACG
>JAVEEH010000167.1 GCA_030840545.1 Frankiaceae bacterium
GTTCATCATCAACCCCGGTGGCCCGGGTGCGTCCGGCGTCAGCTATGCCCGGGGCGCTGCCGCGCAGTTCTCCACCATCACGGCGCACTACGACCTCGTGTCGTTCGATCCGCGCGGGGTCGGTGGATCGCGGCCCATCAGGTGCACGAGCTCGACCCAGCTCGATGCTTACATCCACGGTGACCCGACGCCGGACACCGCCGCGGAACACGCCGCCCTGGTCCGCAGCAGCCAGTCCTTCGCTGATGCGTGCTGGAAGCGCAACGGCAGTTACCTGGAGCATGTCGGCACGATCGATGCCGCGCGGGACATGGACGTGTTGCGGGCGGCACTGGGTGACCGCAAGCTGACGTTCTACGGCGCGTCGTACGGCACCTATCTCGGCGCGAAGTATGCCCAGCTGTTCCCCCGTCGCATCCGGGCAATGGTGCTCGACGGCGCGCTGGACCCGCGCCAGGCGACCATGTCCGAGAACCGGGTGCAGGCCATCGGCTTCGAGACCGACCTCCAGGACTTCCTCGCCAACTGCGCGAGCCAGAGCAGCTGTCCACTCGGATCGACCCGCGCGTCTGCGGAGCGGGGGCTCGACGATCTGGCTGCGAGCATCGACGCCCATCCGCTGCAGGTCGGCAGCCGCTCGCTCGGGCCCGGGGAGTTCTTCGAAGGGCTTGCCTTCGGGCTTTACTCGACGTCGTTCTGGGCCAACCTGCGGATCGCTCTCGGCAACGCGAAGAACGGCGACGGACGGCTGCTGCTCCTCTTCTCCGACGCCTTGACCGATCGGCAGAGTGACGGCAGCTACAGCAACCTGGTGGAGTCCAACCTCGCGATCAACTGCATCGACCGGCCGGCACCGAGCAGGGTGCCGGCCTACGACGCCGCGGCGCGCGAGCTGGCGAAGGCGTCGCCGCACTTCGGCGAAGCCATCGCCTACAGCTCCATGCCGTGCGCGTTCTGGCACGTTCCTCCCGTCGAGCAGGCGCACGCCGTCACCGCACCCGGTGCGCCGCCGATCGTCGTCATCGGCACGACTCGTGACCCCGCGACTCCCTACGTCTGGGCGCAGGCGCTGGCCAGGCAGCTGAGCAGTGGCGTGCTGGTGACGTTCAACAGCGACGGGCACACGGCCTACGAGCATGGCAACTCGTGCATCGTCTCGGCGGTCAACGCCTATCTGGTCGACGTCACCGTGCCGCGCGACGGCTTGCGCTGCGGCTGAGCCGGGCTGCGAGGTCGGCTAGACTTTTCCAGTCGCGCGGCCCCGGCTGCGCGCGCCGCCTTAGCTCAGTCGGTAGAGCGATTCACTCGTAATGAATAGGTCATCGGTTCGATTCCGATAGGCGGCTCCATCGCGGCGCGAGGCGGCCCTCGCGCATTCGGGTTAGCGCTCGGGGACCACCTCATCTGGCCATCCCGAGCCATCGAAGCGTGCACTGCTAGCCATTCTTGATGGCCGCGTGAAGTCTGGCTTCGGCACGGTCGATGCATCCTGTGATGAGGACTCCCGATCGCCGCCATAGCGACGCCGACGCCGGCATGACCATGCTCGAGCTGCTGGTTTCCGAGGCGCTCGGCGACGAAGGCGCGGTCACCGAGGTCATCCGGCCGGCGGCGATCATCCCTGAAGCGGCGACCCGGTCGATCCTGCTGGAGCTGACCCTGCGCGACGTCCGCACCGGTGGCGTCTGGCTGGCCGAGCCGACGGTCTGGCGCCGCTTCTCCGAGCGGCCGCACGGCTCCACGGCCGATCCCGAGCTCATCGGCTCCATCCAGGTCGCTTATGGAACGCCGACCCGATACGAGATCACCGTCTATCGCGTCACCGTGACCGGCCTGGGCACCGAGCGTGGCTGGACGGTCGGCACCTTGTGCGACGAGGCGCTTCAATACGGCGGGCTCACGCTGGCGGAGTGCCCGCGGGCCGAGCTCAACCCTCCGCCACGGCCGCTACGCATGTCCAGATCGGTCGCGCCGGTGGCCGACTGAGCGCCAGCACCCTCCGTTGTCACCGGTCAGTGGCGGCCGTACGGTCGAAGCATGACAGTCCGGAAAGTCCTTTTCCCGGTTCTCGCGGTCGGTGTCGTGGGTCTGCTGTCCGCGACGGTGCCGGCGACGGCGGCCGCGCACCCGCTCACGCTTCGGACGGTGAAGCTGGCGACGTCCTCCGGCATCTCGGAGCCGCGAGTCGCGGTCGGGCCGCATGACATTCGCTACGTCGTGACGAACGCCGGATCCGCCAACGACATCGGGATCGGCGCTGAGACGGTCTATCGCAGCGCGGACGGCATCCACTGGAAGAAGACCGCCGGGCAGCCCACAGACCAGTCCGAAGCCACCACCGATGTCGACATCGTGACCATGCACACGGGGCGCGTGCTCACCAGCGAGCTCGACTACGGCGGCATCAACTTCCGCACGCAGTACTCCGACGACGGCGGCAAGACCTGGACGGAGTCCGTCGGAAACACCTACGCCGACACCGACCGCCAGTGGTACGCCGTCGGACCCGACGACCCGGCCACGCACAAGCCGCGGGTCTACCTGCTCTTCCACAACCTGCTCAGCGGCGTGCTCCAGCACAACATGTTCGTCGCGACCAGCACCGACGGCGGGGCCACGTTCGGACCTCCGGTGCCGGTCGCCACACCAGGTCAGCAGGACTACCTCGACCTCCAGTGCGCCGACTCCGGTGGCCCGTCCAACATCATGACCGACAAGCGCACGGGTCGCGTCTTCGTCGTCTTCGGCACCCGCAGCTCACCGGTCGGCGGCTGTGGCGGACAGCCCCCCGAGGTCAACGTCGTCGCCGCCAACCGGGTGTGGGTCGTCAGCGCCGATGCCGCCCAGACCCGCATCCCCGGCATGTGGAAGCCGCATCTGGCGGTGAACGACACCGGGCCGCCGGCGCACATCGTCGGCATGCAGCTCGCCCCGGGTGCACTCGACTCCGCCGGCAACGTCTACGTCGCCTATCCGGAGTCGGTCCACGACTACCCGAACTACGACGGGGGCGCCATCAAGGTGGTGCACGCCTCGGGGCGGCACCTCGACTCGTGGTCGAAGCCGACAGTCGTCGCGAAGCCCGGCGGTGCCGGCAACATCCTGCCGCACATCGTCGCGGGCGCGCCCGGCCGCGTCGACGTCGCCTGGTATCACGGCGTTCCGGTGCAAGGGCACAAGCCGGACTGGTTCTCCTACGTCGCGCAGAGCCTCGATGCGCTGACCGCGCGCCCGCACTGGAAGTCGTTGCGCCTCTCGTCGGTGATCACGGAGCACAACGCAACGGCGAGTGAGCTCATGGGCGCTTGCCTGCAGGGCACCCAGGCCGTGTTGAACGGCTTCGCCTGTTCGCGGTCGACGGACGTCAACGGCATCGCGATCGACTCGTGCGGTCGGCTGACCGTCGTCTGGCCGGCGCAGGCCAACCTGCGCACCGACGCCACCTACGTCTCGCAGCAGACCGGCGGCCCGACTCTCCTTCCCTGCCGGACTTCCGCATCGGGTGGTTCCGTGACCGTCACCGGCGGGAGTGGCGGCGGGAGCGCCGGCAGCTCAGGCGGCGGCTCGTCGAAGACGGGCACGGCGAGCGGCTCGGTGGCCGGGCTCGCGAGCACCGGTGGCAGACCGGTGCTCGCCATCGTCGGCCTTGTCCTTGTTGCCGCCGCTGGCGTGCTGCTCGGGCTGCGCCATCGCGCCGACGGCTGACACAGCTGGGCCGCGCCCGCTAGTGGGTTGCTCCGCTGCCCGATGACTGCTTCAACGACGACGTGTCGACGGCGACGAAGGCGCTGGAAGGGATCTGTTTGAGCTCGTCGAGCAGACCTGAGGGCCAGCCCTTCTCCGACGTGCCCTGGAAGTACCACGGCGAGCCGTTGTCGGCGAGCACCAGGCCGTAGTGCTTCATCGCCCGTAACACCACCTGGGTGTCCTTGCGGTAGGACGAGATGGGGAAGCCCGCCTTCATGCGAAAGCGTGCGCCCATCGGTGGGTAGGAACCGTTGCTCACCGACCCGGCCTGATGACGAGCGGGCCAGATGTAGTGGCGGTCGGTCACATCGGTTGTGAACCGGATGGCGTGGTCGACATGTCCCGCCCGGACCTCGTCGAGGCGCAGCAGTCCCGGCAGGATGGGAAGCCCGGCGGCATCTGCCGAGGTCCAGCCGGCGGGGCGCAGCTTGTCCGACCGCAACGACCAGGTCGCGCCGGAACCCGCACGCCAACCGGTCGCGGTGTGTCGCACGTCGAACAGCTCGAAGAGCCGGCAGCTGCCCTTGTCGACGATGAGGACATGCCGGTCTCCGGACGCGTTCCTGCCACCCTCGATCTTGGCGTCGGATCCCAACGGATAGCGCACCCGGTCGCTCTCGCTCGCGTACTGGAACTTCACGCTGACCCGCGGATGGTCGTGGGCCACGACGGTGTAGGGGATGCCGTACGGAACCGGCTGAGCGCCGTACGACGGGCCGAAGTCCGGGTGCAGGCGCGTGCCGGGAGACATGTGTGAGAGCCAGCGCTTGCTGTGCGCGTCCACCGGCAGCTTCGAGATGTCGGCGTGCCAGTAGTTGTCCGCCGGGAA
>JAVEEH010000168.1 GCA_030840545.1 Frankiaceae bacterium
GGCTTCGGCGACCGCCGCAAGGCGATGCTGCAGGACATGGCCATCCTCACCGGTGGTCAGGTCATCAGCGAAGAGGTCGGCCTCAAGCTCGAGAACACCACGGTCGACCTGCTCGGCAAGGCCCGCAAGATCGTCGTCACCAAGGACGAGACCACGATCGTCGAGGGCGCCGGTGACACGGACCAGATCTCCGGTCGGGTCAATCAGATCAAGGCCGAGATCGAGAAGTCGGACAGCGACTACGACCGCGAGAAGCTGCAGGAGCGTCTGGCCAAGCTGGCCGGCGGTGTTGCGGTCCTCAAGGTCGGTGCCGCGACCGAGGTCGAGCTCAAGGAGAAGAAGCACCGCATCGAGGACGCCGTCTCCAACGCCAAGGCCGCGGTGGAAGAGGGCATCGTCGCCGGCGGTGGCGTCGCGCTCCTGCATGCGAGCAAGACCGCCTTCGAGAAGATCGACCTGGAAGGTGACGAGGCCACCGGTGCTCGCATCGTCCAGCTCGCTCTCGAGGCGCCGATCAAGCAGATCGCGTTCAACAGCGGTCTCGAGGGCGGCGTCATCGTCGAGAAGGTGCGCTCGCTGGACACCGGTTGGGGCCTCAACGCCGCGACCGGCGAATACGTCGACATGCTCAAGGAAGGCATCATCGACCCGGCCAAGGTGACGCGTTCAGCGTTGCAGAACGCCGCTTCGATCGCCGCGCTGTTCCTCACCACCGAGGCTGTCATCGCCGATAAGCCGGAGAAGTCTCCGGCCGGCGGCGGCATGCCGGGTGGCGGCGGCATGGGCGACATGGACTTCTGAGTCCCACCCTGTACGACGCTCGAAGGCCCCGGAGGGAAACCTCCGGGGCCTTCGGCATGTCCCTTCCGAGCACCATGCGCGCCGCGACTGACTCATGCGCTCAGCGCATAGCCGGGAGAAAAACTTTGGATGCCGCCGCGAGGATCCTGCCCGTCCGTCCGTTATAGCCACTGACGGATGTCGCTCCGCGGTGTCCGAGTGCGAGGGCCCGTAGCCGGCTGGGCGGCTGCGGGCCCTCTCATGTCCGGGCTAGTCCGGGCCGGCTCAGCCGCGACGGACGGTCTCGCGCTCGAAGTCATGACCGCGCTGGTGCGCACCCACGATGCCGCTCTCGACGGTCTGCTTGAACTTCGCGGCCAGTGACTCCAGCGCCGAGTTGAGGTCTGCAGGGGAGAGGTCCGACCTGGCCAGGGCGCGGGCCTGCTCGGCGATGTCGTGCACCTTGTCGTTGGCGTCGTCGCTGAGCCGGGCCGGGCCGTTGGTCGCGATCACGTCCTGGTAGGCGAACGCGAAGCCGACACATGAGGTGCAGTGGTCGTTGACGACGATGGCGTCGTTCTCGGGGGCGGCTGTGCTCGGCTGCCCCGTGACGAGCACAGCCTGGAAGGCCACCGCCACGGTGTGGCAGCCGGTGCAGTCATGTGCGTAGGCGATGGCGGCGTTGGTGCTGTCGTTGTTGTCGCCGCCGAAGGACGCCACCTGCACGTGGCTGCGCTGGGCGACCTGATGCGCGTCGGTCGCCTCGGCCTGGACGATGTTCTGCGGCGCCCCGGACGGGGTCTGGTCCGCGCTGGCGGGCAGTGTCGTTGCGCCGAACGCGAGGGTGGCGAGCGCCGTCGTACAGATCGATCGGCTGAACATTCGCATCATGTCTCTCCAGGTCCGGCTTCGGTCAGGGGGTCGGGCTGCTGGTGGCTGTCGGCGTCGGCGCCGGGCTGGTGGACGCTGACGGCACGGGTGACGGGTCGGTGCTGGCACTCGCCGAGGGGGTCGGGGTTGGGCCGGCCGGGCCGGACGAGCCAGCGGGAGCGGGGCCGCCGGAGCCGCGCGGCGGCCCGGGCGAGACGGCGGGGTTCGTGGGTGTCGATGCGCCACCGGTGCGAGCCAGCTGTCCCGCCGTCGTGCTGGGCGGCACCGCGGCCAACGGATGGGTAGCGGCATCCCGCGGTGAGCGCAACAGCGGGCGTCCGTGTCCGGCTGAGGCGACCGAAGCGACGCCTTGGGCCAGCGTGCCCTTCTCGCCTGGCCGGTAGGGCGTCACCCGGCCGTCCGGCCACCACGCGAGTGCGAGCAGGCCGACGAAAGCCGCCCAGCCGAGCACGACCACCGGGCGTCGGGTCGGGTGCCCGGCCGACCACCGCCACGAACCGGCCATCGCGCGCTGCCCGACCTTGAGGAAGGTCAGTGCCATCCCGATGATGGGGACCGACAAGAACGCGAGCTGCAGCGCATCCGCGGCTTTGAGACCGGCGGACGCGTGGGCGAGCTGATAGACCAGCTTGGCCGCCTCGTCCCACGCGGTCGCCAGGATGCGGGGCGCGTTGATGAGGATCATCGCGAGGTTGAACAGCAGCAGCGGTACGACGACCGCGACCCAGCCGGTCACCATGACGCGGACCCAGCGCTTGAGCTCGCTCACCTCTTTCTCGCGCGGCCGGCCGGGCAGCGCGGAGCGAAGGATCGGCCCGATGCGCTTGAACAGATCGGGGACGCCGGCGATGTCGGACAGCACGTAGTAGCCGTCGAGGCGCAGGAACGGCAGCATCTGGTGCACGATCTCGATCTGCAACAGGAACGCGACGAGCAGCAAGGGTTCGAAGCCGGTCAGCCGCCACACACCGCCGAGCGCGAGCACGAAGATGGCGTTGAAGTAGATGCCGCCCAGATCGGTGCGCAGCCGCCCCGCCCGGGGGAGCCGGTAGGCGTCGGTGACGTCGGTGTAGAACGCGGGCCACGCGAGATAGACGCCGGCCCCCATGCGCCCGGGCCGTCCGCCCGAGTAGACGCATGCGGTTGCGTGGCCGATCTCGTGGAAACCCGCAGACAACACGACAAGCGCGGCGACGAGGAGAAAGACGCTCGGCCCCTGGATGGTCTGGCGCACACCCTGGGCGAGCCCGTGGGAGAAGAACAGCCACAGATCGAACCCGACGAGTCCGGCGACGACAGCGACGATGATCGGCGGCAGGAACAAGGGCCGAAAGGGCAGCGTCAGCCGGCGCACCGCGTGTTCGCTGACGAGTGACGTGCGCCAGCGCAGCGCCAGCAGCGGATCGGCCTCCTCGACCATCGGGCTCGATCCGTCATCGGCAGTCACGACGCCGATCGGCCGCAGCTTGTCGAGAAGAGTTTCGACGTTGTCTGCCGTCACCTTCTTGCCGTAACGCTCCGACACCTGGGCCGCGATCTGTGCCGCTGCGCGTTGCCCGTCACATGCATCAGCGACGAGGAAGAGAAGCTTGCTCAGCTGCACCACGCTGCCGTTGGCCTTGCGGGCGAGGTAGTGCGGCTCCTTGTAACCGGAGCCTTGGAACTCGCCCAGCAGGGTGACGCCTTCGGCGAGCGACGGCGCCGGCCCGGTCGCTCTCGACACCGGATCCTGCTGCGGATGCGGATGTGGATGCGAATGTCGACGCCGGCGCGAGCGCCACGGGTCGGTGCGCTCGCCAGGCTTTGCGTCGGGGTGGTTCGGCGCCATCGTCACCCCGGGCCGATACCCGCGCCTTGGCACGGAATCACCCCAAAGGTGAGAAACCCCTGTAGAACAAGGGAAAATCGGGAGTCACAACGAGCAACAACGAAGGCCAGGGGCGAACCCCTGGCCTTCGCTTGCGTCGGATGTCGGGTCGGATCAGTTGCCTTGCTGGATGTCCGCGGACTGCGTCGCGTTGGCAATGGCGGTCGAGTTGTCCGACAGCGCGTTCAGCGCCACGGCCGCATTGACGGGCGCCGCGATGTTCGCGTTGACCAGGCTCATCTGCTCGCGGTCAGGGAGCTCCTCGCCGTCCTGCTCGGCAAGCTCGGCATCGGTGAGGCCTGTGGTGTCGTCAGTCACGGTGAAACTCCTCGATTGTCCGGCAACGTTGACAGCAACGTGTGCGTTGACGTTCGTGGAACGCCGGCCGCTCACAGTGGTCAGTTGCCCTGGATGATGGTGGCGTCCTGCTGCGCGTTGGCGTAGGCGACAGAGTTGTCGCTCAGCACGTTGGCCGCCACGGCCGCGTTGACCGGTGCAGCGAGGTTGGCGTTGATCAGGCTCATCTGCTCACGATCGGGCAGCTCTTCGCCGGTCTGCTGCTCGAGCTCGTCGTCGGTCAGGCCTTGAACGTCGGTGGTCTCGTCCGTCATCGGTCCGGTCCCTTCGTGTCGTGGTTCGTGTCAATCAGGTGAGCGCGCGTCAGTTCGACTGGTTGAACGTGCCGTCCTGGGCCGCATTGGCGTAGGCAGTGGCGTTGTCACTGAGCACGTTGGCCGCAACGGCTGCGTTGATGGGGATGGCGATGTTGGCGTTGACGAGGCTCATCTGCTCGCGGTCCGGAAGCTCTTCGCCCTCTTGTTGCGAGAGTTCTTCCTCGCTCAGACCGTCCACCGGTTGCCGGTCAGTCACCTGCTGCCTCCTCGGTCGTCGTTGATGTCGAGATACCCGACCGCATGCGACCGCGAAACGGACTTCAGGGAATAAATCGGGCCTGGTAAGGCAACACTTTCGTCATGAACTCCACCGTCACCCGCATGGTCCGGCGACCGCTGATCGCGGTGCCGGCGTCGTTGCTCCTCGTCGCCGCCGTCGGGGTCGGCGCGCACGCCGCGCTCACCGATGCATCGGGTGATGCCGGCGCTGCCGCGGCCAGCAACGGGCAGTCCCAGGATGCGCATGCGATCGTCGTCAACCACGGGGACAACCGCTATCGCTATGCGATCACCGTCAAGGTCGTGAAGGTCACTGGAGATGTGGTCGACCCGCAGAATGCTGCGGTCGCGGTCGCAGCCAACTGCACCGACTGCACCACCGTGGCGATCTCGATGCAGGGCGTGCTGGTCTATGGCGACCCGACCGTGTTCGCTCCGGAGAACCTCGCCTTGGCCTACAACCAGAACTGCACCAACTGCCAGACCCTCGCCGAGGCCTACCAACAGATTGTGCCGGCCAGCGGCAAGGTGCGGATCACGGGTGCGGGCCGCCAGGAGATCGCCGCCGTCCGTCATGACGTCGAGATGATCCGGCACGACAGCCTGACACTGGCGCAGATCGACGCACGGGTGGACGGCGATGCCGCACGTCTGCTGGCCGTGCTGCGCAATGACGTCGTGCCGATCGGCAAACCGGCTGACACGGCCACGACCTCGTCGCCAACCGAAACCGCCGGTCCGACGACGACTGGCGGCACGACGACGCCGTCGACGGACGGCAGCGCAACGACGTCGCCGGGCACCGACTCCCCGACACCCGACGCCAGCACTTCGCCCAGCCCGACCCCGAGCCCGTCGGCGACGGGGGTGGCTACGCTCGGTCCGTGACCGAGGACCTGACCCGCCGCACCGACCGGCTGCGCGAGCTCGACACACAACTGCGTGCCGCGGGCAGTGTCCTCGTCGCGTTCAGCGGCGGGGCCGACTCCGCGTTCCTGCTGGCCGCTGCGACTCGCGTCCTCGGCCCGCAGTTGGTCGTCGCGGGCACGGCGGTGTCGGCAAGCCTGCCCGCCGACGAGCTGGCGGCCGCGGCGGCGTTTGCGCGGTCCCTCGGCGTCCGGCATCTGACCCCGGCCACCGACGAGATGTCCAGCGCGGGCTACCGGTCCAACGCCGGCGATCGTTGCTACTTCTGCAAGGCCGAGCTGCTCGACGTGCTGTGGCCGCTGGCGACGTCGCACGGGCTCGCGCACGTGGCGACCGGCACCAACGCCGACGACGCACGTGCCGGGTTCCGTCCCGGCATCCGCGCTGCCGCCGAACGCGGAGCGCTGACCCCGTTGCTCACGGCAGGGCTGACGAAAGACGACGTACGACGCGCGTCGCGCGATCTGGGTCTGGTCACCTGGGACAAGCCAGCCGCCGCGTGCTTGTCGAGCCGGATCGCCTATGGCGTCGAGGTGACACCGCAGCGGTTGGCCCGGGTCGAGCGGGCCGAGCTGACCCTGCGGGCGGCGTTGGATGGCGCCGGCATCGACGTGCGCAACCTGCGCGTTCGGGACCTGGGCGACACGGCGCGTGTCGAGGTCGACGTCGAGCTGGTGGAAGCCGTCATCGGACGGCCTGACCTGCTCGAAGGCATCGACGGGTTCGCCGCGGTCGAGGTCGACGCGCGCGGGTTCCGCTCCGGCGCGATGAACGAGCTGCTGGCCGAGCCGGCCCGCTGGCGCTAGCAGTCGCGCGTCAGCCGGCGACCACGCGGAGCTGGAAGTGCTGCACGTTGCCGCTGATGTCGGACCAGAACCCGAGGGCCTTCAGGTGGAGCACACCGTCGGGCACGCCACCGCCGGAGCCCGCCACCAATGGCCAGATCCGGGAGAAGTCCACGTAACCGGCCGCGGTCACCTGGTCCGGGATGCCCCCCAGCGCGGTGGCCGCCTGATCTTGATCGCCGAGGCCACCGTTCTGGGCGATCTGGTTGGCGTAGGTGCTCGAGGTCGCGAGGACGAGGTCGCTGCCGGCGGTGTCGACGGTGATGTCGACACCGGATGACCCGGCCAGCGTCTGCTTGAGCACTCCGCCGAGGTCGCGGGCCGCACCGAGGTCGGCTGGATGCGACCGGATGGCGACGTCCGGCAGCGCACCGAGTTCCAAGCCGCCGAAGGCAAGGACGCCACCGTCGCCGAGGAGCGTCTTGACATCGCCGGGCAGGGTCAGCCCGGTCGCCTTGGTGAACGCTGCGATCGGGTCCGGCGGTCTGGTGATGATGTCCTGGCACGGACCCACGTTGTTCTGCTGGCGCTGAAGCTGTCGGCGTAGGGCCCGATGCGACCGGCGCAGCTGCCGCAGGATCGCGCGGCGGTGCGGTGCCCCCGGCCCCACCTGGAGGGCCGGCACGGCCGGTACGGCGATACCGCTGGCGCACGAGCTCATGCCACTGCCGCCGAGGAAGAGGCCGCCGATGCCGCGCAGGAAACCGGTGACGCCGTCGATGGTCGAGCCGGGACCCCCGATCTCGACCGCGGCGATGGTGCCGGCCGGCAGATCGGTGAGCAGCGTCGACCGGGTCGCCCCGGCGCCGGTGCCGCCGATCGACGTCACGTCCAGCTGGGCATAGCCGTCGCTCACGTGTAGGCCGGCGGCGTAGCGGCCGGTGAGGCCGCTCAGCCCGCCCCCGAATCCGAAGAGGAACGGGCCGGACGGGCCCATGGCGGTGCCGGCGCCGCTCCCGAGCGCTCGCTGGAGGGCCCGGCCGGCACCCGCGCCGTCGACCCATCCGATCGCTGCTTCGCCCGCGGGCAGGGTGCCGACGTCGTGCGTGAATGTCGTGTTGCCGTCGAGCGAGGAGTTCTTGGCCGCAGTGACGGTCGCTTGCGCCTCGGCGGCCGAGCTGGCGACGACTGCATAGCCATCACTGAAGGCGATGCCGCCGCCGCCGCCGGCGGACATCAGCTTGTCGAGCTGAGTCCGCGCCGCCGTGTCGTCGCGAGACTGCAGCAGGACCTCGAGCTGCGGGTCGCCGGCGTGGTCCAGCCAACCGGCGACGGCGACGTTGTCGCCGAGCCATGGCTTGATGTCCTGGTCGTAGTCGAGGTGCGGGTTGCCGGAGCCGCGGAACATCGACCGCAGGATGCGGTCCACCGCAGAGCCGTTGCCGGTGCGGGTCGGCGAGCCCGGGAAATGGCCGGCGAACGCGCTGAGGGCATCGGCCTGGCCGCCCGGCAGCCCCAGGTCGACGGTGGCGAACGCAAAGGCGGTCGAGGGAACGAGCGACGCTGCCGCCGACCCGCTGTGGAACGAGCGATAGGCGGCGGTCACGACGCCACCGGCCAGCACCGTGGAAAGCGCCGCGGTGAGCGCGGTCAGCCGGGCTCCGGGGCCGCCGACCCGGCGGGGTCCACGGTCGACCGGGACGGGCTCGGGCCGTTCGTCGCTGGAGATCGTCTCGGTGCGGGGGTGGGTCACGGGTGCGGCCTCCTGTTGCCTGCGGGCATCGTGGCAGAAAATGCCCAGCTTCGTCGCGCCCCGCGGCGGATACCCTGTGACCGTCGTCTCCTCGAGAGACACATCACTACGACAGCGGAGTGAACGTGCCGAGCGGCAAGGTCAAGTGGTTCGACGTGGACAAGGGCTTCGGCTTCCTGTCCCGCGACGACGGCGGGGACGTCTATGTCCACGCGTCGGCGCTGCCTGCCGGCGCGACGCTCAAGCCGGGCCAGCGGGTGGAGTTCGGCGTCGCCGAGGGACGCCGCGGCGAGCAGGCGCTGTCGGTGCGCATCCTGGATCCGCTGCCTTCACTGGCGCAGACGGCCCGGCGCCCTGCCGAGGAGCTGCACGGCGTCGTCGACGACATGATCAAGTTGCTCGAGGTCAAGGTGCTGACCGACCTGCGGCGCGGCCGCTACCCGGACAAGAAGATCGCGCACCGGGTGGCCGAGGTCGTGCGGGCAGTGGCCAACGAGCTCGAGGCCTAGGTCCGCACGACGTTGCGGCGGCTCATCCTGGGCCGGGGCAGCCAGCCCAGCGCATTGGCGAGTCCGCCGGCGAGCACGACGGCAGCGACGAGGAACCCGACGAACGGAATCGTCGGCAGCAGGATGCCGATGGCGCCGCCGACAACCCAGGAGAGCTGCAGCGTGGTCTCCGACCGGGCGAACGTCGACGTGCGGACGTCGTCGGACACTCGCTGCTGGATGGTCGCGTCGAGGTGCAGCTTGGCGATGGCAGCGGTAGCAGCCGACACCAACGCCAGGACGACCACACTCACCAGACCGAAGTCCAGGGCCGTGTAGAAGGCCGCGGTGGTGTTGATGGCGAGCAGCGGCGGAGCGAGCCGCCGGGTCGGCCGGTCCGCGACCCGCGCCCCGACCGTGGCGCCGAGCAAGTTGCCCACACCGATTCCGACGGCGAGGATCGCCAGCGACAGGTTGTGCGACAGCCCGGACAGCTTGTGCGTACGCAGCAGGAACGCGCCGTAGAGCAGGAGGAAGCCGGACAGCCACCGCAACACCGCCGTGCAGCGGAGCGCGACGCCGACCTCGAGATCGACGTTGGACAGCCGCAGCAGGCCCCGGCCGGCAGCGTTCTCGGTGGCGAGGGTCTCGCCGCCACCGTCGGCGGCCCGGGGCAGTCGCAGCGCCAGCACGCCGGCGACGACGTAGAGCGCCGCCCCGAACCGCAGCGCGGACAGCGCACCGACGCCCTTGCTGAGAGCCACCGCAATGCTGCCCGCGACGGCAGGAGACAACACTGCCGCGAACGTCAGCCGGGAGTTGGCCTGCACGAGGGTCATGCGCTCGGGCAGCAACCGCGGCACGGCGGCGCTGCGGGCGATGCCGTAGGCCTTGCCGGCGATCAGCACCCCGAGGGCAGCGGGATAGAGCGCGAGCGCATGCGCGCCGCCGCTGCCGAGGTTGTGCCCGATCACCACCGCCAGGGTTGCCCGGGCCGCCATCGTCGCGGCGAGGGCGAAGCGGCGCCCGTGCCGGAAGCGGTCCAGCAGCGGACCGAGCAGCGGCGCCACGATCGCGAACGGCGCCATCGTGATGAGGAGATACAGCGCGAGCTTCGTCCGGGCCTCGTTGGTCGGTGAGCTGAAGAACAGCGTGCCGGCCAGTGCCACGGCCACCGTCGCATCGCCGGCGGCCTGCAGCGCGTGCAGCTCCACCAGCCCGGCGAGACCCGACGTGCCGGCGCCGTCCCGGCGGTTCCAGGCGCGCAGCCGACGCCAGGCCGACCGCAGGCCGTGGAAGACGGCGAGCAGCAGCTCCCAGGCGGCCGAGTGCACGCGTCGGGCCTCGGGCCGCGCCCGGGGTCGCTCCTCGTCCTCCGTCACCACGCCGCCAGTCTTATACGAACCCGGCCACCGTGCTGCCGTCTGATGGGCGACACTGTCCGGGTGAGCACGAGCACTCCGGTCGCCGCGGATGCGGTTCTGGTCGGCGCAGCGGACGTGGCCCGCGCCGCGGCGGAGGAAGACGCGCCCGGCCTGGTGGGCGAGCACCTCGGCGTCGAGCCCGACGACGACCGCGTCCTGACCCACCTCTTCGCCACGCTCGACCCGGCCTATCGCGGCTGGCGCTGGGCAGTCACGCTCGCCCGGGCGCCCCGCGTTCGCGTTGCCACGGTCGACGAGATCGTGCTGCTGCCCGGCGAGGACGCGCTGCTCGCCCCGGACTGGGTGCCGTGGAGTGAGCGCCTGCGCCCGGGCGACCTAGGCATCGGCGACCTCCTGCCGACCCAGGCGGACGACCCGCGGCTCGCGCCCACCTTCCTCACCGTTGATGGTGACGACGACGAGCGTGAGGTCGCGTTCGAGCTGGGACTCGGTCGCCGGCGGATGCTGTCCTTCGACGGCAGAGTCGATGCCGTCGAGCGGTGGTACGCCGGCAACAACGGGCCCGAGGCGCCGATCGCGCGGGCAGCACCGGCGTCCTGCGCGACCTGCGGGTTCTTCCTTCCGCTGTCCGGCGCGCTGCGACAGGCGTTCGGCGTCTGCGCCAACGAGTACGCGCCGGACGACGGCAAGGCGGTCTCGGTCGACCACGGATGTGGCGCCCACTCCGAGGCTGTCGTCGTGCCGGCCTCGCCCAGCCCGCCGCCGCCGCTCATCGACGAGTTCGGCATCGACGTGGTCGGCGGTCCGTTCGGGCACGAGCCGGGCTCGGTCGGCGACAGCGACAACGCGGAGCCTTTCGGTCACTCCTGACCGGCTGCCGGCAGCTCAGCGGCGGCGACGAGAGGCGAAGCGCAGCCCATAGAGGCCGAGCGCGATCCCGATCCCGCAGGCCCAGAGCCACCAGGTCGTGTGGTGGCGGCGCAGGTCGTCGCGGAAGAACACCACCAGCACGACGAAGGCGATGACCCACAACACCATGCCGACGACCACGATGGGCCGGTCGTCCGTTTCGAGTGGTTCCGGATCAGGTCGGCGATCAACCTTCGGCATGGCTCAACCATAGAGAAACGTCGCTCTGGCAGGCTGACCGCGTCGTCATCCGATCGGGGAGGTTTGGCATGTCTTCGACCGAGACCACGTCGCGCCCGGGCCTGGACGGTTACTTCAAGCTCGGTGAACGCGGTACGACGGTCGGCCGCGAGCTCCGCGGCGGGCTGGCGACGTTCTTCACGATGGCCTACATCATCGTGTTGAACCCGATCATCCTCTCCGGCGCCGTCGACAAGTACCACCATCATCTGTCGTTCGCCCAGCTGTCCGCGGCAACGGCGTTCGTCGCGGCGGTGATGACGTTCATCATGGGCGTCGGCGGCAACCTGCCGCTGGCCATCGCGGCCGGGCTCGGCCTCAACAGTGTCGTTGCGTTCCAGATCGCACCGACGATGTCGTGGCCGGACGCCATGGGCCTGGTCGTGCTCGAGG
>JAVEEH010000176.1 GCA_030840545.1 Frankiaceae bacterium
GGGCGGGGTCCGGTCTCGGAGGGGCTCGGATACGAAGAGGCCGGTCTGGAGATGGAGCGGGGGTTCGTCAAGGTCGACAACCACTGCCAGACCAACCTGCCCAACGTCTACGCGATCGGTGACCTCCGGCCCGGCTTGCAGTTGGCGCATGTGGGGTTCGCCGAAGGCATCATGGTCGCCGAGCGGGTGGCCGGGCAGAACCCGCCCGCGATCGACTACGACGGGGTGCCGCGGATCACCTACTGCGAGCCCGAGGTGGCAAGCGTCGGCATCACGACCGCTCAGGCGAAGGAACGTGGGCACGACGTCGTCGAGTTCACCTACGACCTCGCCGGCAATGGGCGGGCCCAGATCCTGCAGACCGCGGGCGCCTGCAAGGTCGTGGCGCTGAAGGACGGGCCAGTCGTCGGTGTGCACATGGTCGGGTCGCGGGTCGGCGACCTGATCGCCGAGGCACAGCTCATCACCAACTGGGAGGCGTTGCCCGTCGAGGTCGCCCAGCTCATCCACCCCCATCCGACGCTGTCCGAGTCGGTCGGTGAGGCACACCTCGCACTTGCGGGTAAGCCCCTCCACGTCCACGGGTAACAACCACAGAACCTGACCTCCCGTCCGGGAAGGAAGACATGTCGGTCTCCGTCACCATGCCGCGCCTCGGCGAAAGCGTCTCCGAAGGCACCGTCACCCGTTGGCTGAAGCAGGAGGGTGATCGGGTCGAAGCCGATGAGCCGCTGCTCGAGGTGTCGACCGACAAGGTCGACACCGAGATCCCTTCACCGGCCGCCGGAGTGCTCAAGTCCATCAAGGTCGGCGAGGACGAGACGGTCGAGGTCGGCTCCGAGCTTGCCGTCATCGACGACGGCGCCGGCGGCGGTGACGGCGACCAGCCGACCGCCCAAGAATCCGAGTCGTCCGACCCGGGCGAGGCCGAGGCGGAGCGGCCGGCGGAGGAGCAGGCAGACAAGGCCGAGGAGGCCGAACCCGAAGCAGCGGCGGAGGCGGAGCCGGAGCCCGAGGCGAAGCCCGAGCCCGAGCCGGAACCCGAGAAGCAAAAGGAAGAGAAGGCGGCACCCGGCGCAGCGGCCGAGGACGAGGACGGCGCGGGCGACGACGAGTCGGGCAGCGGCCCTTCCTATGTCACGCCGTTGGTGCGCCGGCTGGCGGCCGAGCACAACGTCGACCTCGCGGAGGTCCACGGCACCGGCGTCGGCGGCCGCATTCGCAAGCAGGACGTGCTCGACGCGTCGAAGGGTGACGCCAAGCCGGCCACGCAGAAGAGCGAGGACACCCAGGATTCTGCGCCGCGACCCGCCGAGCAGAAGCCGGCCGCGGACCAGGCGTCCACCCCCAGCGGCCCGGACACGAGCGTCCGCGGCAAGACCGAGAAGCTGTCGCGGCTGCGCACCGTCATCGCCAAGCGCATGGTCGAGTCGCTGCAGACCTCCGCGCAGCTCACCACGGTCGTCGAGGCGGACCTCACCCGGATCGCGCGGTTGCGCGAGCGGGCCAAGGACGAGTTCGAGGCGCGGGAAGGCGTGAAGCTTTCCTACCTGCCATTCTTCGCGCTGGCGACCTGCGAAGCGTTGCGCGAACACCCGGCAGTCAACGCGTCGATCGACATGGAGGCGGGCACCGCCACCTACCACGACGCGGTGCATCTCGGCATCGCCGTCGACACGCCGCGCGGCCTGCTGGTGCCGGTCATCAAGGATGCGAGCGACCTCAACCTGGCCGGGCTGGCTCGCAAGGTCGCTGACCTCGCCGAGCGCACCCGCGGCAACCACATCACCCCGGACGAGCTGGGCGGCGGGACCTTCACGCTGACCAACACCGGCTCGCGCGGGGCGCTGTTCGACACTCCGATCATCAACCAACCGCAGGTCGGCATCCTCGGCACCGGCTCGGTGGTGAAGCGCGCGGTCGTCGTCGACGACCCGGACGTCGGCGAGGTCATCGCCGTACGACGAATGGTCTATCTCGCTCTGACCTACGACCATCGCATGGTCGACGGTGCGGATGCTGCCCGGTTCCTGACGACCATCAAGACCCGACTCGAAGAGGGCGAGTTCGACTCCGAGGTCGGCGTCTGAGCGCTGCCGTCGAGCCGCTGCCGCCGGTCGGGCGCACCGCGTTGGGCGTGGCTCGGGTCAGGGCGAGAGAGAGCTCGCGGCCGGACCGGCTGTTCGACGACCCCTACGCCGCAGCATTCGCCGCCGCAGGCCCGGAGGACGTGACGCCGCGCGGCGCCGATGCGTCCGCCGACGGGCGTCCGTCGCGCGCCGCACTCGCCTTCCAGATCGTCATCCGCACCAGGTTCTTCGACGACTTCGTGCTCGCCGCGGCGGGTGCCGGTTGCCATCAGGTGGTGCTGCTGGCGGCCGGCCTCGACACACGCGCCTTCCGGCTGGAGTGGCCGGCGGGCGTCCACGCGTTCGAGCTCGACCTGCCCGCGGTGCTCGCCTTCAAGGAAGCTGTGCTGGGCAGCGCCCGGGCTGAGCCCACCTGCCGTCGCAGCACACTCGCGATCGACCTGCGCGAGGACTGGCCCGCGCGGTTGATCCAGTGCGGCTTCGAGCCAGGGCGGCGCACGGCTTGGCTCGCCGAAGGGTTGCTGGTCTATCTCGAGCCCGGCGATGCAGCGGCTCTGCTGTCCCGAATCGGGCAACTGTCGGCGACCGGCAGCCGGCTCGCCTTCGAGCTCGGCGCGGTCGGCCGCCGCCTGGCCGGTGCCGGCGTGACCATCGCGCAAGACTCGGATCCGGTCCTGTCGTTGTGGCGCGGCGGCCTCGACGACGACGCACCGCTCTGGCTCGGCCGCAACGGGTGGGAAGCCGTCGCGCACGACCTCGGCTCGGTCGCTGCGTCGTACGGCCGACCGGCATCCGTCGAGACGCACAGCGGCTTCGTCACGGCGACTCGGACGGTTGTCGGCTGGTGACGGGTGTCAGCCCGCCCGCTGCCAGGCGTCGATCCAGTGCCGGTTCCACGTGTCTTGCTCGATCTCGTCGTCGTCGACGGGCTTGGGTGGCTCGGGTAGTGGCGCGTCCGCCATGGGTGGATCTGGATCGTCGATGAGCTCGTCGTCGCAGAAGATGCCGTTCGGTTCATCTTCGTCGGACTCGGTCTCGTAGGAGGCTGCCTCGACCCACCAGTTGAACCCGTGTGGACTCCGCCAGTGCACCGTGTCGTCGAACCGACGACTCATTCGCCACGCCTTCTGAGTCTTGAAGTTGTGGTGGCGCCGGCAGAGCAGGCCACAGTTGTCACACGTGGTCTCGCCGCCGACATCCCATTCCTTGCTGTGGTCGGCGTCGCAACGGGTCGCCGACGCCCGACATCCGCGGAAGCGACAGGTGCGGTCGCGCGCATCGATCCAACGACGCATCTCTCGGCTCAGCCGGTAGGACTTGCGGCCAAGGTCGATCGGCCGGCCGGACAGCGGGTCGAGCACGAGCCGGCGCAGGGTGCCGTCGGCGGCAATCCTTCGTGCCATCGAGGCCGTCACCGGCCCATAGCCGGCGAGCTCACCAGGCTCATTGCCGCCAAGCAGAGTGGACAGGCTCAGGGTGACGAAGCCCGTGGTGCGCGCGGGCTTCGGGTCAACCTGCGCCTCGGTCACCGCCACACTCGGGGCGTCGAGAACCGCCGAAGCTGCCACAGCCAGACGAAGCTCGCCCAGCGATCGCTGGTCGCCGTCACGATTCATGGCGTCCGCGCGGGTGTTGATCTCGTCGAACATGCGTCGTGTCGTCCATGCATCGCCGGTCAGGATGAGATGGGCCAGCATGTCTTCGTCAGGCTGGTAGCGCACATCCGCCCGGGAGCGTTGCGCCTTGGCTGCGCGCTCTTCCACACCGTCAGGGTCGAGTCGCACCAGCAGTCGCCGAGCTGCGTCCCGCAGCTGGGACGGCGTCCAGCCCTTCGCGATCGCCTTGCCGAGAACTCCGGCCTCGACGGCACCCGCGACCTGAGCGGTCGCCTCACGGACCACCGCGTCAAGTGCGTGCAGGTGCGCTGACGTGATCCGCCCGCCGTGCAGCGCTTCCCAGCTTGCCGGCAGCTTCTCCCCCACCCGGCGCATCAACGAAAACCGAGTCGAGATGACGTGCTCGGACAGCCCACACACCATTGCGGTGTCAGCGATGACCCACTGGTCGGACTCTGCATCTGGCGTGCCTGCTGCTTGTGCCAGCTCTGCCATGGTTTCCGCGTCGGTCCACGCGCGCATCCGCTCCCAGCACCCGACCAGGCTGATCCGCGACGAGACATCGAGCACCAACCGCCGAGCGGCTTCAATCGCCGCCAGCAGCTCCGGACCCGGCGGCGTGGCCTCGCACGCCCTGACAGCCTCGCGGCCGGGTCGGTAGAGCTCCGCTGCCTCGGCCGCCCGCGTCAGCGCGTCGTCGCGGCCGAAGTAGGCGACATTGGCCGCCAGCGCCGGGATTTCGTGCATGCATCGAACATATGTTCGATGCTTCGAAAAGTCAAGCGTACCAACGGTTTTGGGCCCAATCTGTGGACAACGGGCAGTGGGGTCAGGACCTGCCGCAACACCGTCGCCCGCGATAACCGAGCATGCAGGCATGAAGGTCGTCGTGACGGGCTCGTCCGGTCTGATCGGCTCGGCACTCGTGACCAACCTGCGCGCCGATGGCCACGACGTGCTCCGCCTCGTACGACGCGAACCGCTTGCCGCCGACGAGCGGCGCTGGGATCCCCCGACCCGCCACATCGACGAGGCCGCACTCGACGGCGTCGATGCCGTCGTTCATCTCGCCGGCGTCGGAGTCGGCGACCGGCGGTGGACCGACGCGCACAAGAAGGCCGTGCTTGACAGTCGCGTCGACGGCACCGCCACGATCGCGCAGGCCATTGCCACCTCCACGCGCAAGCCCGC
This sequence comes from Frankiaceae bacterium, assembly GCA_030840545.1. Lineage (GTDB taxonomy): Bacteria > Actinomycetota > Actinomycetes > JAFAQI01 > JAFAQI01 > JAFAQI01. Next base: position 4,898 of record JAVEEH010000176.1, read on the forward strand.
GGTGCTGCTGTCCGCATCGGCCGTCGGTTACTACGGCGCGACCGGTGAGGACGCAGCGGACGAACACGCACCGAGCGGTGAGGGTTTCCTCGCCGACGTCGTCCGGCAGTGGGAGGCAGCGACAACACCGGCTCAAGCGGCCGGTGTCAGGGTCGTGCGCCTGCGCACCGGCATCGTGCTCTCGCGTGTCGGTGGCGCGCTCGGCAAGGTGTTGCCGTTGTTCAAGCTCGGCCTCGGCGGCCGGCTGGGCAACGGACGGCAGTGGATGTCGTGGATCGCACTGCCCGACCAGATCGCGGCGATGCGGTTCGTGCTCGACCGCGCCGACATCGACGGCGCCGTCAACGTGACCAGCCCGGAGCCGGTGCGCAACCGCGACTACACGAAGGCGATCGCACGGGCGCTGCATCGCCCTGCGCTCGCCGCCGTGCCGCCCGTCGCGCTCCGCGCCGCGCTCGGCGGCTTCGCCGACGAAGGAGTGCTCGTCAGCCAACGGGTCATCCCGGCACGGCTGGAGGCGGCCGGGTTCGCCTTCACCTACGACGACATCGACGCCGCTATGTCCGCGCTGATCGGCTGATCTGTCACGCCGGACGCAACGTCGCGATCCGCCAGCTGCCCGACTGCTCGACGAGGACGAGCACGAACGTGCGGGCCGGTCTGGCCGGACCGTGAACGACAACATCACCGTGCGGATCGACGACGTCGTACGCCGACAACGCATCTTCCACCCGAAGCACCGATCGACTCGCGCTCGCGGCTTGCAGCACCACAGCCGTCACCGACGGCTGGAAACCGCGCGTGCGCAGACCGAGTCGGGTCAGTCGCCGCAACATCGCGACGTCGCGGGCACCGGCGCGGCTCGCCGGGTCGTAGAGCGAGGCGAGCAGACCCGGGTCGCCGGTCGCGTAGGCCCGCATCCGTTGCTGCTCCAACCGGGTCACGACCCGCCGCCAGGACGCCGCGCTGGCCTCCGTGGAGGCCGCGGGCAGCGACGGCCGCGATGCATTCCGCGTCGACGCGGGTGGCGGCGGCAACGCGGCCGCGCGGGGACCGCCGTGGCGACCCCACGTGATGCCGAGCGCGACCGCCATCACCAGCCCGAGCACCCCGGCACCGGCAAGCGCAGCGCGCCGAAGCGGCAGCCGGTGTTCGGCTCCGAACACCGCGACTGGTCCGCCGACCGGTTCCCTCCGCGGCGGAGCGACCGACAGCAGGACCGGTTCCGCCGCACACGCCCGGAGCACCTGATCAGCCCACAGCGCGGCGGCCGGCCGCTCTCCCGGGTCGGCGCTCATCGCCGAGCGCAGCGCCTCGACCAGGGCGGCGGGCGCCGAAGTCGCCGCGGCCTCGACACCATCGGGCGCCCCACCTGTCAGCGCCAGCCAACCGACGACGGCGAGCGCAGCGACATCGCCGGCCGGGTCCGGCTCAGACAGCGTGGCCCCGCCGGCCACGAGCGACGGCCGGCCGTCGGCCGTGAACTCCACCGTGTCCGCGGCGATGGCGCCGTGGCCACGCCCCGCGGCGTGCGCGACCGCGAGCGCCTGCGCGAGCGGGGCGACGACGGTGACGACCTCCCCCGGGGAGAGCACGCCGCGTCGCGCCAGCAACGCCGCCAAGCTGCCGCCGGGCGCGAGCCCGGGCTCCGGCCAGTCGCTGTCCATACCGGGATCACACCAAATCGCGACCGGTCCTTGCCGGCGTCATCCACAGCCCGTGCAGAGGCGCTAGCCCGCGTCCTCGTCCGCGTCGTTGATGACGATCTCCACCCCGGGTCCTTGCTCATGGGTGTCGTGCGCGGCAGCAAACGCCCTTATCTGAGCCATCCGCATCGCGGGGTCGTCCCTGCTCAGCTCGATCTCCACGTCACAGACCCGGCACCGCAGATCGACCGCGGCCGTCTTCTTCTTCTTCACGGGCCCCTCCGGACGCTGCAAGCGAGTGCCGGAGCCGCATCGGCGCGTGCTCACTGTGACACGAGCACACCTCTGGGCGTAACCGCCCACAATGACCCTGCGCCGCCTAGCCCCCAGGACTTTCGCCGTACCCTCAGTATGTGGACATCGTGCGGGCGGGCCGGGTGCCCTACCTCGATGCCTGGCAGCGTCAACGCGTGCTCCACGGGGCTCGGGTCGCCGACGAGATCCCCGACACGGTGCTGCTGCTCGAGCACGACCCGGTCTATACCGCGGGGCGGCGGACCGAGGTCTGGGAGCGTCCGATCGACACGTCACCGGGCAGCACGCCGGTGCTCGACGTCGACCGTGGCGGGCGCATCACCTGGCACGGACCAGGTCAGCTCACCGGCTACCCGATCGTGCGGCTGCCTGACCCGGTCGACGTGGTCGCCTACGTGCGCCGGCTCGAGACTGCGCTCATCGAGGTGTGTACGACGTTCGGTGTCGAGGCGGGCCGGATCGAAGGCCGCAGCGGCGTGTGGATCCCTGCCGACACCGACGGCCCGGATCGCAAGCTGGCGGCGATCGGCATCCGCGTTGCCCGCGGCGTGACGATGCACGGCTTCGCCCTCAACTGCGACTGCGACCTCGCCGCATTCAGGGCGATCGTGCCCTGCGGCATCGCCGACGCCGGCGTCACCTCCCTGTCGGTGGAGACGGGCCGGCGCGTCACCGTCGCCGATGTCCTGCCGGTCGTCGAGACGGAGCTCGGTCGCGTGCTCGGCGCCGTAGCCTTGACGTCATGACCGATGTCGACGCCGGCGGCCGCAAGATGTTGCGGCTCGAGGTGCGCAACGCCGCGACACCGATCGAGAAGAAGCCCGCCTGGATCAAGACGCGGTTGCGCACCGGGCCGGCCTACACCGAGCTCAAAGCACTCGTGCAGCGCGAGGGCTTGCACACGGTCTGCGAAGAGGCCGGCTGCCCCAACATCTTCGAGTGCTGGGAGGACCGCGAAGCGACCTTCCTCATCGGCGGGGACCAGTGCACCCGACGGTGTGACTTCTGCCAGATCGACACCGGCAAACCGCAGCCGCTCGACCGGGACGAGCCGCACCGCGTCGCCGAGAGCGTCCAGGCGATGGGCCTGCGTTATGCGACGGTCACCGGCGTCGCGCGCGACGACCTTGCCGACGAAGGCGCCTGGCTCTATGCCGAGACCGTGCGCCAGATCCACCGGCTCAACCCCGGCACCGGCGTGGAGATCCTCACCCCTGACTTCTCCGGCAATCCCGAGCTGCTGCAGCAGGTCTTCGACGCCGCACCCGAGGTGTTCGCGCACAACGTCGAGACGGTGCCGCGCATCTTCAAAAGCATCCGTCCCGGGTTCCGCTACAACCGCTCCCTCGACGTCATCACCCTCGCGCGTGACAACGGCATGGTGACCAAGTCCAACCTGATCCTCGGCATGGGTGAGACCCGCGACGAGATCAGCGCCGCACTGGTCGAGCTGCACGCGGCCGGCTGCGAGCTGCTCACGATCACGCAGTATCTGCGCCCATCGGTGCGGCATCACCCGGTCGAGCGTTGGGTCGAGCCGGCCGAGTTCGACCAGCTGCAGGCCGAGGCCGAGGACATCGGGTTCCTCGGCGTCATGAGCGGACCGCTGGTGCGGTCGTCCTACCGGGCCGGTCGGCTCTATGCCCAGGCCGTCGCCGCTCGCGCGGCCGTGCACCAGGGCTGAAACTCACCGAAAACGTTCACCCGCACGCAACGCGGCTGACACGTTGGTCGATCACGCTTCGGCTCATGCGACAGACAGTGGTGGGGATGACGCGGACAGTTGTCGCGACGCTGTGGCGCGACGGTGGCCAGCGCACGGCACGACGCAACGCCTGGGCGGCGATGGTCTCCGACAATGTGCGTGCCCGGGCCCGGGCGGAGGCAGCCGCGGCGGTGGCCCTGGCTGACACTCAGCAGAGCGCCGGCCAGCCGGTCGCCGCGCTCCGGGGCTGACCTCCCCGCTCCCCTATGCTCGCGGGCATGGCCCGCGTGAAGAATCCCCCTGCAAAGAAGGGCCGCGCGAAGGACAACGGCGCCGGCGAGAACGACCGCGGCGGGCGGGTGGCGCAGATGCGCGCTGTCTGGTCGATGACGCACAAAGCCGACCCGAAGCTGCCGCTGCGCGTGCTCGGCCCAGCGTTCGCCGTGCTGGTAGTGCTGGTCGGCGTCGGCATCGTCGTCGGTCACCCGATCTACCTCTCGGTGCTCGGCGTGCTCGGTGCGCTCCTCGCGGGGACAACGTTGTTCGGCCGGCGCGCGACGTCGGCGATGTATGCGCAGGTCGAGGGTCAGCCGGGGGCCGCGGCCTCGGTGCTGCAAACCCTGCGCGGGGACTGGCGGGTCACGCCGGCCGTCGCGTTCAACCGCAACATGGATTTCGTGCACCGGGTGGTCGGGCGGGCCGGCGTCGTCCTCGTCGGGGAAGGCAACTCCCCCGCGCAGCTGCGCCCGCTGCTCACCGACCAGAAGCGACGGGTCGGTCGGGTCGCGCCGGAAACACCGGTCTATGAGGTAATCGTCGGCGATGCCGAGGGCCAGGTGCCGCTGCGCAAGCTGCAGCAGCACGTCATGAAACTGCCGCGCAACGTCGGCCGCAAGGAGATCGGCGGGCTCGAGGCCCGGATGAAGGCGCTCGGCGGCACCAACATGCCGATGCCCAAGGGCCCGATGCCGAACGCCGGGCGCATCCCCCGCGGCAAAATGCGCTGACCCGCCGACTTGTCAGACCCGCAGCACGCTCTGACGTGCTCAGCGTCTGACAAGTCGTGGGTGGTGGGTGTCAGCGGGTGCGGACCATCACCGTGCCCGCAGCACGGTCGTGCATCGCGCGCCCGGACGCGTCGACGATCAGCGCCGGCAGCACCGCCGCCAGCAGCAGCGTCCGCACGATGACCCAGGCGGGCCGTGGCCGGCCACCGTCCGGCACTCGCACGACGACGGCCCCGGCAACCCGCATGCCGGGTGTCTGCCCGGCCACCGCGACGAAGATGAGCTCGATCGCGAGGAACGCCGCCAGGACGACGATGTTGTAGCGGCTGTTCGGTGGCGGCCCGGTCGACGCGATCGCGATGCCGACGGCGATGAGCGAGTCGACCAGGAACGCCGCCAGCCGGACGCCGATGCCGGCGACCGCTCCGGGGCCGTGCTCGGGATAGGTCGTCATGCCTGCAGCTCGAACCACACCGTCTTGCCCTCGCTGTCCGCGACCGACCCCCAGCCGTTGGACAGGTGCTCGACGAGGAAGAGGCCGCGGCCACCTTCGGCCTCGTTGGTCGACTTGAGCAGCCGGACGTTGACCCCCGGTGCGCGGTCGGTCACCGCGACCCGCACCCGACGGCCGTCGAGGCGGGTCAGCACGAGCCGCATGCCGGTGCCCGCATGACGTACGCCGTTGGTCACCAGCTCGCTCGTCAGCAGCGTGGCGGCGTCGATCAGCCGGTCGAGTCCCCAGTCGGTGAGCACGTCGGTCACGACGACACGGGCCTGGCCGGGTGAGAAGTTGTC
>JAVEEH010000202.1 GCA_030840545.1 Frankiaceae bacterium
ACAGCTCGGAGACGTGGACGAGGCCGTCGACACCACCGAGATCTACGAAGGCACCGAAGTTGACGATCGAGGAGACCTGGCCCTTGCGGACCTGACCCTTCTGCAGCTGGGTTAGGAAGTTCTGCCGGACCTCGCTCTGGGTCTGCTCGAGCCAGGCTCGGCGGGAAAGCACGACGTTGTTGCGGTTCTTGTCGAGCTCGATGATCTTGGCCTCGAGCTCCTTGCCCTCGAACGGCTGCAGGTCGCGCACGCGGCGCATCTCGACCAGCGATGCCGGGAGGAATCCGCGCAGCCCGATGTCGAGGATGAGGCCACCCTTGACCACCTCGATGACGGTGCCGGTGACGATCCCGTCCTCTTCCTTGATCTTCTCGATCGTGCCCCAGGCGCGCTCGTACTGCGCGCGCTTCTTGGACAGGATGAGGCGGCCTTCCTTGTCCTCTTTCTGCAGGACCAGCGCCTCGACCTCGTCACCCACCTTGACGACCTCGTTGGGGTCGACGTCGTGCTTGATGGAGAGCTCACGACTGGGGATGACGCCTTCGGTCTTGTAGCCGATGTCGAGCAGGACCTCGTCGCGGTCGACCCGGACGATCACGCCCTCGACGATGTCGCCGTCGTTGAACTCCTTGATCGTGCCTTCGATGGCCGCGAGGAAGTCCTCAGCCGTGCCGATGTCGTTGATGGCGACCTTGGCGGGGCCCTTCGGGGCATCGGGGTCGGCGAGTGCGGTGGTCGTGCTGGTCATCTAGTCGGGGCTCTTCTCGTGGGTGGGCATCGGGTCGTCTGGACGCGCGGAAGGTCCGTTTCGCGAGTGGCCGACGGGTGTGATCCGATCACCTACGAGCGCAAGCCTGCTCCTGTCCGAGGCACGGCAGACCCACAGCGCTACCGAAAGTCTAGGAAAGGCGGCCATGACGGTCAACGAGCCCGTCCTGCGCAGGGTCTCGGAGCCCGCCGAATCCGCGCTCGCGGCCCGCCGCTGGTGGGACGCCGGGGCCGCCGATTACCAGGCCGAACACGGTGCTTTCCTCGGCGACTGCGACTTCGTCTGGGGCCCGGAGCGGCTCCGTGAGGAGACTGCCCGGCTGCTCGGGGACGTGACCGGCCGCCGGGTGCTGGAGGTCGGCTGTGGGGCCGCCCAGTGCAGCCGTTGGCTGGCCGGGCAGGGCGCTCATCCGGTGGCCTTCGACCTCTCCGCCGCCCAGCTCAGGCACGGGGCGATGCTCAACCAGCGCACCGCGACGGCGGTGCCGCTGGTGCAGGCCGATGCGCAGCGCCTCCCATTTGCCGACTCGTCGTTCGACCTGGCCTGCTCGGCCTACGGCGCCGTGCCCTTCGTGGCCGACTCCGCCGCCGTGATGCGCGAGATCGCCCGGGTGCTGCGTCCCGGCGGCCGCTGGGTCTTCTCGACCACACATCCGGTCCGCTGGTGCTTTCGGGACGACGCCGGCCCCAAGGGTCTCGTCGTCGAGTCGTCGTACTTCGACCGGCGTGCCTACGTCGAGCAGGACGGGGCCGGGCGGGCGACCTATGTCGAGCACCACCGCACGATCGGCGACCGGGTGCGAGAGATCGTCGCCGCGGGGCTAGTGCTCGAGGACATCGTCGAACCGGAGTGGCCGGACGACCTTGAGCAGGCATGGGCACAGTGGAGCCCGTTGCGCGGTCGGCTGATGCCGGGGACCGCGGTGTTCGTCACTCGTCGCGGTCGAACACGATCGGCGGCACCGGCTGGTTCCGCGCGCGCAGCTGCCGGCGGATCAGCTCGTCGCTGATGCCGCGGCCGAACTCCCCCATCGTCTCGATCCGACGTCGCAACCGGAGCTGACGGCGGATGAAACCGGCGGCCAGCACGAGGAAAGCGAGGATGAACCACATGGTCGTGAACGAGAAGTCCAGCCACCGATTGTAGGCATTCTCGATATAGGCCTTACTGCTGTCGGTGGGGTCGCTGTGCGACAACCAGACCGTGGTCGGTCTCTTGCGAGCGTCCCCCGCGTCGGCCTTCGAGTTGTCGATCGCATAGCTGCCGTTGCCGTAGGTGTAGTAGGTCAGCCCGTTCTGGGTCGTGCCCTGCACCTTGATGCCGGTCCACAGCACCATCGAGGGTGACTGCAGCTCGAGCAGCACCGCGAGCACCCCGACGACGAAGAGGATCGCGGCGACCGCGGCAAACGGCCCCATGCCCTGGAAACGCGCGCGCACATCTGGACAGTGCCACAGGATGGGCAGTCGAGCACTCGAGATATGTCTGTGGCGCTCAGCCGATCCGGACGAGCTCCCGCTGCGGCACCGACGGCACTGGGGTCGACGGACGGCGGGGACGCTTGGTCAGGGCGAGTGCAAGGCCCGCCATGGCGAGAACGATGCCACCGATCAGCAGGCCCACCGGGACGGTCGTCTCGACCAGGCGGATCGCCGCGGCATTGTCCTTGGCGTCGTTGACCGCCGCAGCAAGCGTCGCCGCGCTCGAGTGGTAGGTCATGTCCATGACCGGCGTGACCGGCACCGTGGCGGCACCGTCTACGAAGGACACTGACCGCACCTCGTGCTGCACGGTGTCGACCACAACTCCGCTGGCCGGGGCGACCCAGTAGGTCGCAGCGAGCTGGTAGGTGTAGACGAGCGGCACCGGGTCCGGCAGCCGGTCGACCACCTTGCTCATCGTCAGCAGTGCATCGCGGGAAAGCCCCAAGCTGGGGGTGAGCGTCATCAGGGCGGACTTCGACATCGACCTCGGCAACAGCCTGAGCAGCTGCGGGTCAGTGATGGGCGACTCGGCCACCAACGTCCGGAAGACGTACGTCGGGATCCCGCCGCGGCTCTGCTCGCCGACATAGCGAAGCCGTGTCGAAGACTGTGTGTCGGTGACCCAGCCCGTGTAGTCGTGCCGGCCGGCCCCGATGGGCCAGTTGATCGTCAACCCACGATGAGCAACGGCGCCCGGGAAGGCACCGGCTGCCTGGAAGCTGCTGCGGTTGATGCCGAAGCGGTAGTTGAGGTCGGCGACCGTATAGCCGGGGATCGAGACGGCGCGCTCATCCGCAACGAGTGCGGCGTGACCCGAGGTCTGCACGACCTTGGTGGAGTGCCGCACGGTCACCGCGACGTCGCGGAGGAGTCCTGGTCCGATGGTGGTGCCCATCAGGCTGGTGGGGTTGACCAGGGTGGCTGCCGTGCCGGTGTAGACCCGCACGGTCTGCAGGTCCGCCGGCAACACGGCCATGCGTGGTGCGGCCACCCACCGGACCAGCCCGGACACCACGATGAGAACGAGCCCGATGGTCAGTGCCGCGACAGCCGACCTCTTGCGCATGACGATCATCCCTTCGACGACCTTCCGAGCGTGTCGCCGTCGGGTCATCGGCCCCAGAGGCGAAAGCCCCGACCCGGCAGGGCCGGATGACCCGTCACCGCCCGATGGGCGCCAAGCCCGCCAGCCACTGCGCCGTGTCGCGCGGCCGCCGTAGCCGGATCACTGTGAGGTGGGCGAGCTGCCGGTCGGCGTTCAGCTCCGCGCGTTCGCGACGTCGTCGGCCGTGTTGCGACCAGGCCCACCGCACCGGATGCTCCGGGTCGGTCAGTGCGGCGCGGAGCCTCTCCCGGTTGCCGTTGAACAGCCGTTCCCGCAGCACGACGCGCCGGATTGTTCGCCGGATCACCCGGCGCATGACGACCGGCCGCTCGTAGTCCAGCCACACCAGTGTGTCGGCGCGTTGCAGGACCCGTGGCCCGATGAACCGTGCATAGCCGTCGGAGTCGGTCACCCAACGTTCGCCCGCGATGAACGTCTCGACGTCTGCGACGAAGCTCGGACGCTGGGTCCAGCCCGGTCCGTGGAACAGGGCATCGAACTCGACGTACGGAAGGTCGAGCCGGCGGCTGAGGGCGCGCGCGAGAGTCGTCTTGCCGCAGCCACTGATGCCGCCGACGATCACGCGTTGCATCGGTCCTCCGGGACGGGTCAGTGGCCCGCGTCGTCCCAGGTGCGCCCGACCCCGACCGAGACATCCAGGGGTACGTCGAGCGGATAGGCAGATCCCATCTCCCGGCGTACGAGCTCCTCGACCTGCTCCCGCTCACCGGGGGCGATCTCGAGGACGAGCTCGTCGTGCACCTGAAGCAACAGCCTTGATCGCAGGCCGGCATCGCGCAGCCCGCGCTGCACTCCGAGCATCGCCACCTTGATGATGTCGGCGGCGCTCCCCTGGATCGGCGCGTTGAGCGCCATGCGTTCGGCCATCTGGCGTCGTTGGCCGTTGTCACTCGTCAGGTCGGGCAGATAGCGGCGCCGGCCGAGGATGGTCTGGGTGTAGCCGTCCATGCGCGCCTGGTCGACGACGCCGGTGAGGTAGTCGCGGACGCCGCCGAACCGGTCGAAGTAGGTGTCCATCTGCTGCCGCGCCTCGTCGGGTGAGATGCCGAGCTGCTGGGCCAGCCCGTAGGCCGAGAGCCCGTAGGCCAGTCCGTAGGACATGGCCTTGATCCGGCGGCGGAGCTCGGGGTCGACCGAGTCGATCGGCAGGTTGAAGGCTTTGGACGCGACGAACGTATGGAGGTCCTCACCCGACATGAACGCTTCGATGAGCGCCTGGTCGCGAGACAAGTGCGCCATGATGCGCATCTCGATCTGCGAATAGTCCGCGGTCATCAGGGACTCGAAGCCTTCCCCGACGATGAACGCCTTGCGGATCTCACGACCTTCGACCGTGCGGATCGGGATGTTCTGCAGGTTGGGGTCCTGGCTGGACAACCGGCCGGTCGCTGCGACGAGCTGGTTGAACGTCGTGTGGACCCGGCCATGGTCGTCGACCATCGGGATGAGCGAGTCGACGACAGTCTTGAGCCGCGCGACGTCGCGATGACGCAGCAGATGACCGATCAGCGGGTGATCGGACTGCAACGCGAGCCAGGTCAGCGCATCGGCGTCAGTCGTGTAGCCGGTCTTGATCTTCTTGGTCTTGGGCAGCTTGAGCTCGTCGAAGAGGATCGTCTGCAGCTGCTTCGGCGAGCCGAGGTTGAACTCGCGACCGACGCACGAGTAGGCCTCGTCGGCGACCCTCTTCACCTCACCGGCGAAGCGAGCCTCGAGCTCGGCGAGCCAGTGGACGTCGGCCGCGATGCCGATGCGCTCCATCTCCGCGAGCAACGCCGTCAGCGGCAGCTCGACATCGCGCAGCAGCGGCGAGCCGCCCCGGCTCTCGAGATCGTCCTCGAGCGCCTCGGCGAGGTCGACGATCGCGCGGGCGCGGACCATCTCTGCCTGGGCCGTGTCCTCCTCGATCGAGCCGTCGAGAGACAGCTGACCGGACTCGTCGCCGCCCTCGGCGCGCAGCTCCCGGTGGAGATAGCGCAGGGCGAGGTCGCCGAGATCGAAGGACCGCTGGCCGGGCAGCGCCAGGTAGGCGGCCAGCGCCGTGTCGCTGGTGACTCCCGCGAGGCTCCAGCCGCGCTCGGCGAAGGCGAGAATCGGGCCCTTCACATCGTGCAGGGCCTTCGGCTGGTCCGGATCGGCCAGCCAGCGCGCCACCGCCTGCTCGTCGGCGTCGGTGAGCTGCTCGGCGTCGATGTAGGCCGCCGCACCGCTCGCTGCGGCGAGAGCGACACCGACGACGACGCCGATGCCACGGCCCCAGGTGCCCGAGACGGACACGCCGATCCGCTCCGGTGTCGCGGTGTGCTCCTCGAGCCAGCCGGTCACGTCACCGGGCGCGAGGACGCTGCCCTGCAGCTCGAAGCCTTCGTCGGCCTCGGGCTCGGCCGACTGCAAGGTCTGGTAGAGCCGGTCACGCAGCACCCGGAACTGCAGCGTGTCGAAGAGCTTGTGCACCTCCTCGCGGTCCCACTGCCCGAGATGGAGGTCGTGCGGACCGACGTTGAGCGGGACGTCGCGACGCAGCTCGGTCAGCTGCCGGTTGAGCAACACCGCCGCGAGGTGCTCCCGCAGCGCGTCACCGGCCTTGCCTTTGACCTCGTCGACCCGGTCGACGAGCGCACCGAGAGAGCCGAACTCCCGCACCCACTTCGCCGCGGTCTTCTCCCCCACCCCGGGGATCGACGGAAGGTTGTCGGAGGGATCCCCGCGCAGGGCCGCGAAGTCCGGGTACTGCGTCGGCGTCAGGTCGTACTTCGCCTGCACCTCTTGCGGCGTGAAACGCGTCATGTCGCTGATGCCGCGCCGCGTCATGAGGACGATGACCTTGTCATCGACGAGCTGCAGCGCGTCGCGGTCGCCGGTGACGATGAGGACGTCCATGCCCTCGTGCTCGGCCTGAGTGGCGAGCGTCGCGATCACGTCGTCGGCTTCGTAGCCCTCTGCTTCGACGGTAGGGATCGCGAGGGCCTCGAGCACCTCTTTGATGAGACTGACCTGGCCGCGGAAGTCCGCAGGAGTCTCGGAGCGGGTGGCCTTGTAGTCGGCGTAGGTGTCCGAACGAAACGTCTTGCGACCGACGTCGAACGCCACCGCAACGTGTGACGGCTGCTCGTCGCGGAGGATGTTGATGAGCATCGAGGTGAAGCCGTAGACCGCGTTCGTCGGCTGGCCGGTGGTCGTCGAGAAGTTCTCCACCGGCAGCGCGAAGAACGCCCGGTAGGCCAGCGAGTGGCCGTCGAGGAGCAGCAGCCGGGAGGTCTCGGCGACGGACGCTGGAGGCACAGCGGCATCCTAGGTCGACGGCCGGACATCAGGAGCCGGCCGGACAGCCCGGTTAGTCGACCGGCTCGGTCATCGCCGCGGTCGCGCGCTGGGCCGGCACCGGACGGCGCAAGCGGTTGCGGCGGCGGACGAGGTCGTCGACCCGCTGGCTGCCGCCATCGGAGCTCAGCCGGCGCCGGAGGATGGCGACCGGCGCGACCCGCTGGACCATGACGGGCGCGAAGCCCAGTCGCGCGTAGAAGCGGCTCGCGTCGCGCAACGAGGGGTAGAGGCCGGCCACGACATGCTCGATCCCCGCGTCGTCCGCGAAGTCGGCGGCAGCCGTCACCAACGCGTGGCCCACCCCGCGGCGTCGCTTACCGGGCGCGACCACGACGTGCGAGATCTGGACGAGGCGACTGTCGGACAGAGCGTCCGGCTGCACGGCCCGGAGCACCGCCATGCCGGCCGGCTCGCCGCCAGCGCAGGCGAGAACGACGCGGCAGTCGGGACTGGCGATCGCCTGGAGGAGGCGCTCGCCGATGTCGGGCAGAGCCACCGGGTTGACCGCGCGCTCGGCCCGACCGCCGACCTGGCGAAGCTCGTTCCAGAGCCCGACGAGCACGTCAACGTCGGCGGCCGAGGCAGCCCGCGTCAGGACCGGGGGTCGGGGCAACGGAAGCTCCTTGGATGGCCGCAGCAGGACCGGGGGGATCCGGGCTGGGGTGCCGCGACCGCTGTCGATGATGCACCGTAGCCCGCCCACCTGTCCGGCGTCTGGAGAGGTCCACCCGAGCCCGGAGATCCTTTGGCGATTCCGTTGACCGGCGAGACCGACAGCCCTAGCGTTTTCCTGGACCCGGCGCCAAGTAGACAACGCCCACGCACGGGGAAGGCGTGGACGGACCCAACGGCGTCGGGTCCTTCGCTGCCTGGGTTCAGGCCGCGCCTTCGCCGAGGTACGCCTCGCGCACGCGGTCGTTGCGGAGCAGCGCATCGGCCGAGTCGCTCATCACGACCTCGCCCGTCTCGAGTACGTAGCCGCGAGCAGCGAGCCGCAGCGCCTGGGCGGCGTTCTGCTCGACGAGAAGCACCGTCGTGCCCTGCTGGTTGATCTCCTGGATGATGTCGAAGATGCGCGCGACGATCATCGGAGCCAGCCCCATCGAGGGCTCGTCGAGGAGCAGCAGCCGCGGCCGTCCCATCATCGCCCGGCCGATCGCGAGCATCTGCTGCTCGCCGCCGGAAAGCGTGCCGCCGTCCTGGCTGCTGCGCTCACGAAGCACGGGAAAGAGCTCGAAGACACGGGCCATGTCGCTGTCGGCGTGCTCGCGGTTGTGGTAGGCGCCCATCTCGAGGTTTTCGCGCACGCTCATGCGCGGGAAGATGCGTCGGCCCTCCGGCACGTGCCCGATGCCCATCTCCACCATCTTGTGTGGCGGGACACTGTCGATGCGCTCACCCTCGAACGTCACACTGCCGGCCTTGGGGCGCAACAACCCGGAGATTGTGCGCAGCGTCGTGGTCTTCCCGGCGCCGTTGGCGCCCAGGAGTGTGACGATCTCGCCCTCGTTGACATCGAAGCTGATGCCGCGCAGCGCCTCGATGCCGCCGTAGGCGACGCGGAGGTCTTCAACGTGAAGCAGCATCGCCCCCACCTCCGTCCGTGTCGGCCGGAGCACCAAGGTATGCCTCGACCACGGCTGGGTCGCGCTGCACGTCGGTCGGTGCACCGGCGGCGATGACCTTGCCGAAGTTGAGGACGACGACCCGGTCCGTCACCGACATCACGAGGCGCATGTCGTGCTCGATCAACAGTACGGAGACACCCATCTCGGCGTTGATACGGCGGATGAGCTGCCCCAGCTCGACCTTCTCCGAACCCGTGGTGCCCGCGGCCGGCTCGTCGAGCAGCAGCAGCTGCGGCCCGGTGCCGAGCGCCCGGGCGATCTCGAGGCGCCGTTGCCCGCCGTAGGGAAGCGACGCGGAGAGCTCGTTGGCACGCGAGCGCAGACCGACGAAGTCGAGCAGCTCCAGCGTCCGGGCGTCGCCGTCGCGCTCTTCGCGCCTGGTGTGCGGCAACCGCAGCATCGCGCCGATCGGACCCGTCGTCTGGTGCGCCTCGACGCCGATCTTCACGTTCTCGAACGCCGTGAGCGCGTTGAACAGGCGGATGTTCTGGAACGTGCGGGCGACGCCCAGCTGGGTGATGTCGTGCGGCTTGCCGCCATTGAGACGATGCGAGCGGCCGTCAGCCGCCGTGAACGTGATCTGTCCCTCCTGCGGCGTGTAGACACCGGTGAGGCAGTTGAACAGCGACGTCTTTCCGGCCCCGTTGGGTCCGATCACCGACAGGATCTCGCCGCCGTGCTGCTGGAGGGACACGTCGTCGAGGCTGACGACGCCGCCGAAGCGCAGCGTCACGTGCGACACGTCAACCACGAGCGAACTGGCCACCACCTCGGCCGCCGCGGTCATGACATGCCTCCGGCCGGCGCGCCCATTGCGTCCGCGCCGCCGATGCCGTGCTCGGCGAGTCCGATCTCGCGTGCCCGCCGGCGGGACGGGACCAGTCCTTGCGGTCGGAAGATCATCATGACGATGAGCAGCGCACCGACGTAGATGTAGATGTCGAGGGGGTCGATGGTGTTGTTCTTGCGCACGTAGGCGAAGACCGTCTGCAGGACGGCGGCACCCACCACGGAGCCGATCAGCGAGCCCATCCCGCCGAAGATGACCAGGACGAGCACGAGGATCGAGATCGAAACGGTGAAGCTGCTCGGGTTGATATAACCGATCTTGCTCGCGTACAGAGTGCCGGCGAAGCCCGACGTCGACGCACCGATCATGAACGCGAGGAGCTTGTACTTCACCGGCGGGATGCCGCATGCCTGCGCCGCAACTTCGTCCTCCCGGATCGCGGTCCAGGCACGACCGACGCGCGAGTTCTCGAGC
>JAVEEH010000208.1 GCA_030840545.1 Frankiaceae bacterium
ACGCCGACCGTCGCGATCAGCCACCACCGTTTCGGGACACTGAGGCGCTCGGCGTACATGATGGTGTTTTCCATGCCCAAAGGGGCGTTCGGTTCGGCTGGGGCGGGCATGACAGGCAGCGTGGCACAACGCTGCCCAGCGCCCCTAGCGGCGAGGAGGAGATCCCGATGCCCGAAGGCCTGCTCATCATCCGACTTGCACTTGGCCTGCTGCTGTTCGCGCACGGCACCCAGAAGCTGTTCGGGTGGTACGGCGGTTACGGCCTCGACGGGACCGGCGGCTTTTTCGAGTCGGTGGGGCACAAGCCCGGCCGGCTGATGGCCGGCATCGCGGGGATCTCCGAGGCAGGGGGCGGCCTGCTGCTGGTGCTCGGCCTGTTCACGCCGCTCGGCGCCGCCATGGTCGTGGGCACGATGATCGTGGCCGCGGTGTCGGTGCATGCGCCCAACGGGCTCTGGGCCACCAACGGTGGCTACGAGCTCCCGTTGATCAATGCGCTGGTCGGCGCCGGGCTCGGTTTCACCGGCGCGGGCGCCTGGTCGGCCGACCACGCCTTCAACATTCCCTGGTCCCGCGGTGCCGGCGCCGGGATGCTCGCCCTGTTCCTGGCCGGCTCTGCCTCGGCTGTCACCCTCGCCCGCCGGCAGAAGGTCGTCGCCGAGGAGCCGCAGGCCGATGCCTACCCCGCCGAAGCGGCCCCGGCCGACGCCACCGCCGAGTCGGACCAGCAGCTCAACGCGTGAGGGGCAGGCGTCGCACGCCGGTGACGATGCCCTTCACGATGTCCGAGACCGCCGTCGGGATAAGCCGTTCTGCCAGCACGCCTCCGACGGCGTCGACACCGATGAGATAGCGCGCCAGCGGCACCGGCGTCTGCAGCGCCAGCCGCACCGTGCGGGCCACCCACACCGGGTCCGGCATCACCCGGGTGCCGGCCGACGTCGTCCGGCGGGCCCGGTCGTAGGCAGCGGCGTAGGTCCCGGTTGCCGCCTCCTCCGGATAGCTGGCACCGTCCCAGATGCCGGTGCCGAAGCTCCCGGGCTCGATCAGGCTGACCGTGACGCCGTACGGCGCGACCTCCATCCGCAACGCGTCGGTCATGGCCTCGACGCCGTGCTTCGAGGCGCAGTACCAGCCCATCAACGGCAGCGAGATCCGCCCGGCGATCGAGGAGATGTTGACGATGCGCCCGTCGCCGCGCGACCGCATCCCGGGGAGCACCAACCGGGCGATGCGCGCGGGTGCAACGAGGTTGACCTCGAGCTGATAGCGGACAGCTTCGTCGTCGACGTCCTCGATCGCTCCCGCCTGGGCGAACCCGGCGTTGTTGACGACCGCCCAGATGTCGGTGGTCGCCTCGATCTCGGCAAAGCCCTTCGCGGTCGACTCCGCGTCGGCGACATCGAGCAGGACGGTCCGGACGGTGAGGCCCCGCTCGGTCGCCGCCTCCTGCAGCACCTCGGCCTTGGTCTGTGACCGCGCCGTGCCGATCACGTCATAGCCGGCCGCCGCCAGCTCCAGCGCGGTCACCAGACCGATCCCGCTGTTTGCTCCGGTCACCACCACGCTTCTCGTCATGGCTATAGGGTGCCCCGCCGTGGATGACAGCGAACAGTCCCCCCCATCGGGCACCCGTGTGCTGCTGCAGCGGCTGGATGCCGAGCTGCCGCTCCCCGCCTATGCGCATCCGGGCGACGCCGGCGCCGATCTCGTGACCGCTGTCGACGTCGAGCTCGCGCCGGGGGAGCGCGCCGTCGTCCCCACCGGGGTCGCGATCGCCTTGCCGGAGGGCTACGCCGCGTTCGTGCACCCGCGGTCGGGGCTGGCCGCCCGCGCCGGCCTGGCCCTGGTCAACGCACCGGGCACGATCGATGCCGGCTATCGCGGGGAGATCAAGGTCATCGTGGTCAACCTCGATCCGAGCACTCCGATCCGCCTTGCCCGTGGCGACCGCATCGCGCAGCTCGTCATCCAGCGGGTGGAGCGAGCCGAGTTCACCGAGGTCGACGTGCTTCCGGAATCGATGCGTTCGGACGGTGGTTTTGGTTCCACCGGTGGTTACGGTGGAGCAGAAGACACCGGCCGGGCTGTGAGGAGTTGACCGTGTTCCGACGCCGCGGCACTGCGGACGACGAGCCGGACGACGCCGTCCTCGACGAAGAAGCCGGCGACCCGACGTCGGATGCGGTTGTCGAGGCGGAGTTGCCGGCGCCGGCCGCCGGTCCGCTGGCCGGGCCGTGGGACTCCACCGAACCGCCCGCCGACGACGTGCCGCGCATCGACCTGGGTGCGCTGCTCGTGCCTGTCTCCGACGACATCGAGCTTCGGGTCGACGTCCAGGAGCACACCGTCGTCGCCGCGACCCTGGTCGACGGCAACAGCGCCATGCAGGTCCACGCGTTCGCCGCGCCTCGGTCGCGGGGCATCTGGGCCGAAGTGCGCGACGAGATCGCCGACTCGTTGCGGCAGACCGGTGGCACCGCCGAGCCCGCGGACGGGCCGTTCGGGGCAGAGCTGCGCGCCCGGGTGCCCGCCACCGGCCCGGACGGGCAACCGTTGGCCGGCCAGATGGCCCAGCTCCAGCCGATGCGCTTCGTCGGCGTGGACGGGCCGCGCTGGTTCCTCCGCGGCCTGCTGACAGGACCCGCCGCGACCGACCCCATGCAGGCCCGGCGGCTGCTCGACGCGTTCCGAGGCACCGTTGTCGTTCGCGGCGCCGAGGCGATGGCGCCCCGCGACATGCTGCCGTTGCGGCTGCCCAAGGAGGCACTCGCCGCCCACGAGGCGGCCGAGCCCGCCGAGCCGGCCCGCCCGACCTTGGAGATGCTCGAGCGCGGGCCCGAGATCACGGAAACGTCATGACGCGATGAACCGGTTCAAGCGGGCGGTGCGCAGCCTCACTGCCGAGGACGAGGAGCTCGACGCCGAGCACCTGCAGAAGCAGGCGGTCAAGGCGGGCGCGATGACGGTCGCCACCTGTGGCGACCGGGTGCCGGTGACGGTGCTCGGCACGATCCGTGCAATGACCATCCGGCCGCGAGCGGGCGTGCCCGCGCTCGAGGCCGAGCTCTACGACGGATCCGGGACTGTGACGCTCGTCTGGCTCGGACGCCGCACCATTGCCGGGCTTGGTCCCGGCCGGCAGCTGCGCGCCACCGGTCGGATCACGACGTCGGAGGGCCGGCGCCTCATCTACAACCCGCGCTACGAGATGACAGCGGTCGACGGCTAGCCGCCGCGGGCGATCAGGTCGTGCAGGTCGTGCTCCATGTCCGGAGCAGCAAGGAACATCAGCTCGTCCCCGGCTTCGAGCGGGTCGTCCGGGCTCGGCGTGATGACCCGGGTGTCGCGCAGGATCGCGACGAGCACGACGTCCGTCGGCCAGGTGATCGACCCGACGCGGTGGCCGGCGATCGGTGCGTCCGGCGGGAGTGTCACCTCGACGAGGTTGGCCTGGCCGCGGCGGAAGGACAGCAGCCGCACGAGGTCGCCGACCGTGACGGCCTCCTCGACGAGTGCTGAGAGCAGTCGCGGCGTCGACACGGCGACATCGACGCCCCACGACTCGTTGAACAGCCACTCGTTCTTGGGATGGTTGATGCGGGCGACGACGCGCGGCACGCCGAACTCCGTCTTGGCGAGCAAAGACACGACCAGGTTGACCTTGTCGTCGCCGGTCGCGGCAACGACGACGGTGCAGTCCTGCAGTCGTGCCTCCTCGAGACTGTCGAGCTCGCATGCGTCGGCCAGCAGCCATGCGGCGTCGGGCACCGTCTGCTTCTTCAATGCCTTCGGCTCGCGTTCGATCAGCAGCACCTCGTGACCGTTGTCGAGCAGCTCGCGCGCGATCGAACGGCCGACGTTGCCGGCCCCGGCGATGGCGACTCTCACCCCTGCTCCTCTTGCTCGGGGTCCGCGGTGAACGCGGCGGTGACGCGCTCGACGTCCTCGCGGCGGGCCAGCACGTGCAGCACGTCGCCGTCTTGGAGCGCCGTGCTGCTCGTGACGAGCATGGCGTCGCCGTACCGGGTGAGGAAGCCCACCCGCGCACCGGTCAGCTCCTCGATCTTGGCCACCGACCGGCCGGCCCAGCCGGGCGCGAAGTGGATCTCGGCGAGCACGACGTGACCGCTCGGGTCGCTCCAGACGCTGTGGGCACCCTCAGGGATGAGCCGACGGAGCATCTCGTCGGCAGTCCAGCGGACCGTGGCGACGGTGGGGATGCCCAGCCGGGCGTAGACCTCGGCCCGGCGCGGGTCATAGATGCGGGCGACGACGTTCTCGACGCCGAAGGTCTCCCGGGCCACCCGCGCCGAGATGATGTTGGAGTTGTCGCCGCTGGACACGGCCGCGAAGGCGCCGGCCTCCTCGATCCCAGCCTCGATCAGGGTGTCGCGGTCGAAGCCCACACCGGTGACCTGGGTGCCGCGAAAGTCCGGACCGAGGCGGCGAAAGGCACCCGCGTCCAGGTCGACGACGGCGACGGAATGACCGGCCGTCTCGAGGCTGTGCGCGAGGGTCGAGCCGACCCGCCCGCAACCCATGATCACGACATGCACGGCCAGCACCATACCTGCGCGGGGTCGGGCCCGTAGCCTGTCGCCGTGTCCACGCTCGGCGACGTCTTCAAGCGCCTGCTCGTCGGCAGGCCGATGCGCAGCACCCAGCTGGGCGAGACGCTGCTGCCGAAGAAGATCGCCCTGCCGGTCTTCGCCAGCGACGCTCTGTCCTCCGTCGCCTATGCAACCGAGGAGATCCTGCTCGTCCTTTCGGTCGGCGGCCTGGCTCTGATCCACCTCTCCTGGTACGCCGCCGCAGGCGTGGCCTTTCTCCTTCTGGTCGTCGTCGCCTCCTACCGGCAGAACGTCTACGCCTACCCGAGCGGAGGCGGCGACTACGAGGTGGCGACGGTCAACCTCGGTCAGCGGGCGGGCATCACCGTCGCCAGCGCGCTGATGGTCGACTACGTGTTGACCGTGGCCGTGTCGGTGAGCTCGGGTGTCGCCAACATGACCTCGACCCCGGCGCTGAAGTCGCTCCAGGGCCACGAGGTCGCCCTGGCCGTCGGCATCGTCGTCGTGATCATGCTGCTCAACCTCCGGGGACTGCGCGAGTCGGGCACCGCGTTCGCGATCCCGACCTATGCGTTCATGGCGGGCGTGGGGTTGCTGGTCGTCGTCGGGTTGATGAAACTGGTCGGCGGCCACCATCTGACCGCGCAGTCCGCCCACTTGCACTACGTGCATGCGAAGCACTTCTCCGGGCTTGTCCTCGTCTTCCTGCTGCTGCGTGCGTTCGCATCCGGATGCACGGCGCTAACAGGTGTCGAGGCGATCAGCAACGGAGTGCCGGCATTCCAGAAGCCCAAGAGCCGCAACGCGGCGAAGACGCTCGCGCTGCTCGGGGCGATCTCCGTGACCATGTTCATCGCGGTCACCGCGTTCGCTCTCACCAGTCACGTGCACGCCGCGGCGGATCCGACGCAGCTGGGCCTCCCCAAGGACACGCACCTGCCCACCGTCATCGCCCAGGTGGGGTCAGCCGTGTTCGGCGGTTCCGGTTCGCTCGGCGCCTACTACCTGCAAGCGGTGACGGCACTCATCCTGGTGCTCGCCGCCAACACGGCGTTCAACGGATTCCCCGTGCTGGCCTCGATCCTTGCCCGTGACGGCTTTCTGCCGCGGCAGCTGCACACGCGTGGCGACCGGCTGGCGTTCAGCAACGGCATCCTGCTGCTCGCCGGCTTCGCCGTCGTACTGATCGTCGCTTTCCAAGCGTCGCCGACGCGACTGATCCAGCTCTACATCGTCGGGGTGTTCGTGTCGTTCGTGAACAGCCAGGTGGGCATGATCCGCCACTGGAACCGACACCTGCCCGGTGAGACGGACCCGGCTCGTCGTCGGCAGATGAAGCGATCCCGCGTCATCAACTCCGTCGGCGCCGTCGTCACCTCGCTCGTGCTCATCATCATCCTCATCTCCAAGTTCACTCAAGGCGCGTGGATCGCTGTCGTTGCGATGGCCGTGCTCTACGCGTTGATGCGCGGCATCCGGCGGCACTACGACAAGGTGAAGATCGAGCTGGCCCCGACCGACGAGGAGACGATGCTCCCGTCGCGGGTGCATGCCGTCGTGCTGGTGTCCAAGGTGCACAAGGCGACACTTCGGGCGATCGCCTACGCGCGCGCATCGCGACCGTCCTACCTCGAGGCCGTCACGGTCGACGTCGACACGGACGAGACCGAGGCGTTGAAGCGGGAGTGGGAGCTGCGCGGGATCCCGGTGCCGCTGAAGATCCTCGACTCGCCCTACCGCGAGGTCACCAAGCCGATCATCGACTACGTCCGCAGCATCAGCCGGCAGAGTCCGCGTGACCTGGTTTCCGTCTACATCCCGGAGTACGTCGTCGGCCACTGGTGGGAGACGTTGCTGCACAACCAGAGTGCACTGCGCCTGAAGGGCCGGCTGCTGTTCACTCCCGGTGTGATGGTGACGAGCGTCCCCTACCAGTTGGAGTCCTCCGACCGGCTGCTGAACAACCCGCCCTTGTGATCGTCGACGTGGAACGCGTTGCGCACGGCGGGGTCTGTGTTGCCCACGGACCGGATGGTCGCGTCGTGTTCGTCCGGCACAGCCTGCCGGGGGAGCGGGTCCGCGTCACCGTCACTGACGAGCGCAAGGCCTATCTGCGCGCCGACGCGGTCGAGATCCTCCAGCCGTCACCCGCCCGGGTCCAGCCGCCGTGCCGGTGGGCCGGGCCGGGCCGCTGCGGCGGCTGCGACTGGCAACACGTCACGCCGGACGAGCAACGCCGGCTCAAGGCCGTGGTGGTGCGCGAGCAGCTGCTGCGACTTGCGCGGATCGACATCGACGTCGAGGTCGAGACCGCACCCGGTGACGTCAGCGGACTCGACTGGCGCACCCGGATGCGGTTCGCCGTCGACAACAGTGGTCGGGCCGGGTTGCGCCGCCACCGGTCCCACGACATCGAGGCGGTGGACGACTGCCTCATCGCGGTCGAGGCCGTCAACGTGCCTGATGTCGTCGGCCGGCGCTGGCCGCGCGGCGCCGAGGTGACGGTCGATGTGAGCGGCACGGGTGAGCGTGCGGTGGCGATGGGTGCACCGGACGAGCTGCTGACGGAGCAGGCGGCCGGACGCAGCTGGCGGGTGCCGATCGGAGGCTTCTGGCAGGTGCACCCCGCCGCCGCCGACCTCCTCGCAGAGGTGGTGCGGGGGATGTCCGCAGCGCGAGACACCGATCGTTGCCTGGACCTCTACGCCGGGGTGGGGTTGTTCGCCGGTGTTTTGGCGTCCCAGGCCGCAACAGTCGTCGCTGTCGAGTCCGATCCGCGGGCGGCCGCGGCTGCGCGTCTCAACCTCGCCGACCTGGCCAACGTCACGGTCGTGCATGCCCGGGTCGACACCTGGGTCAACGGCGGCGTCGACGCCGACGTCGTCGTGCTGGACCCGCCCCGCCGCGGCGCCGGCCGCGCCGTCGTCGAGCGCCTGGTGCAGCTCGCGCCGCGCCGCGTCGTCTACGTGGCCTGTGACCCCGCCGCACTGGCCCGCGACGTCGCGACGTTCGCCGTCGGCGGCTACCGGCTGACGACATTGCGCGCGTTCGACCTCTTCCCGATGACCGCGCACGTCGAGTGCGTGGCGCTGCTCGAGCGATGAGTCGTCCCGCGCTTCCTCCCGGCTGGCCGGCTGAGGTCCGGCCGCCACAGGCCGCGGATTGGGAGCGCAGTGCGATCAGCTGGCTGTTCGACCAGTGCCCGCCGGACTACCGGGCCTACGACGTGCTCCGGAGCCAGCCGCTGGTGCTCGCCCGGTTCGCCGCCACCGCGCTCGACGCGGCCGTCGCGGCGGCGAGCGAGGGCTTGCGCACCATCCGCACCGAGCTGCGCGATCGGGTGCCTCCCGAGACGGTGGACGCCGCGGTTGCGGCGTATGAGCGGGAACGGCACCGGCTGCGGGCCGCGCGCCACGCGGTCGAGCTGGTGGAGGGGGCGCTCCGCGGCGAGCGCTGGGTGCCCAGGCTCTGAACGTAGACTCCACCTGTGGGTGAGCTGCTGGAGTCAATCGCGACACCCGCAGATCTCAAGGCGCTCGACCCGGCTCAGCTGCCCGCGCTCGCCGAGGAGATCCGCGGGTTCCTCGTCGACGCCGTGTCCCGCACCGGCGGTCATCTCGGCCCCAACCTCGGCGTCGTCGAGCTGACCATCGCGCTGCACCGCGTGTTCGACTCGCCGCATGACGCGATCGTCTGGGACACCGGGCATCAGTCCTACGTGCACAAGATGCTCACCGGCCGGGCCGCTGACTTCGGCTCGTTGCGGCAGGCGGGGGGCCTGTCGGGCTATCCGTCCCGGGCGGAGAGCGAGCACGACCTCGTCGAGAACTCACACGCGTCGACGGCGCTGTCCTATGCCGACGGGCTGGCGAAGGCGTTCACGTTGACCGGTCAGCGCGACCGCACGGTGGTGGCGGTGGTCGGCGACGGCTCGCTCACCGGCGGTATGTGTTGGGAAGCCCTCAACAACATCGCGGCCACACCGGATCGGCCGGTCGTCATCGTCGTGAACGACAACGGCCGCTCCTACGCTCCGACTGTCGGCGGGCTCGCACATCACCTCAGTGCGCTGCGCCTCTCGCCGTCCTACGAGCAGGCGCTCGACCTGGTCAAGAACTCACTCGCGCGGACGCCGCTCGTCGGTGCACCTCTCTATGACGCGTTGCACGGGTTGAAGAAAGGTCTCAAGGACCTGCTTCAACCGCAGGCGATGTTCGAAGATCTCGGGCTCAAATATGTCGGGCCGATCGATGGCCACGACATCGAGGCGGTCGAGAGCGCTTTGCGACGTGCGCGAAGCTTCGGTGCGCCGGTGATCGTGCACTGCCTGACCGACAAGGGGCACGGTTACGCGCCGGCGGAGAACGACGAGGCCGACAACTTCCACGGCGTGCCGGTCATCGATCCGGTCAGTGGCCGTCCCGTCGGAGTCGCGCCACCGTCGTGGACGCAGGTGTTCGCCGAGGAGATGGTGGCGATCGGACATGAGCGGCCGGATGTCGTGGCGGTGACCGCGGCCATGTTGCGTCCGGTCGGACTGCATCCTTTCGCGGGTGCGTTTCCCGACCGGGTCTTCGATGTGGGCATCGCGGAGCAGCACGCGGTGACGTCCGCCGCCGGTCTGGCCATGGGTGGTCTGCACCCTGTTGTCTGCGTTTACGCGACGTTCCTCAACCGTGCCTTCGACCAGGTGTTGATGGATGTGGCCCTGCATCGGCTGCCGGTGACGTTCGTGCTCGACCGGGCTGGTGTCACGGGCGAGGACGGCGCGTCTCACAACGGCATGTGGGACCTGTCGATGCTCGGGATCGTGCCGGGCATGCGGGTCGCCGCTCCCCGTGACGCAAGCCGGCTGCGTGAGCTGCTGCACGAGGCGATCGAGTGCAGTGACGGCCCGACCGCGCTGCGCTTCCCGAAGTCATCCGTCGGCGTGACCGAGCTGCCGGCCCTCGACCGCTTGGGTGGCATGGATGTGCTGCGGCGGGACGACGACGCCGAGGTGCTGCTCGTGGCCGTCGGTGCACTCGCGCCGTTGGTCATCGAGGTGTCCGAGCGACTGCACGCGCAGGGTGTCGGGGTGACCGTCGTCGACCCGCGCTGGGTGCTGCCCGTCGATGCAGCACTGCCGGCGCTGGCCGCGGCCCATGGACTCGTAGTGACGGTCGAGGACGGTGGCGTGGCCGGCGGAGTCGGTGACGCCGTCGCCCGGGAGCTGCGCGGCCGCGGCATCCGGACACCGGTGCGCTCCTTCGCCCTGCCCCAGCAGTTCCTGGCCCATGGCACGCGTTCCGACGTGCTTGCGGGTGCGGGTCTCTCCGCGCAGGACATCGCTCGCGACGTCGTCGAGGCCGTCGCCCGGCAGCATCCGGCGCTCGAGCGGATGGGCGACTGACGGGGCCTCCCGTCGCCCGCCCACCGTTTGCCCGACCCGTGCTCGCCGATCGCATCAGCCCGAAAGTGAGCGTCGGCGTCGTCTACGTGCTGGCCATGTTCATGACCATCATGGACGCGACGATCGTCAACGTCGCCCTACCACGGCTCGGTCGTGAGTTCGGAGTCCCGGCTGCCCACGTCGGCGGCGTCGTCGTCGGTTTTCTCGTGAGCCTCGCCGTCTTCATCCCGGCATCCGGTTGGCTGGGTGACCGCTTCGGCACCCGCCGGGTGTTCCTCGGCGCACTCGTCTTCTTCACCGGGGCGTCGGCGCTGTGCGGTCTCGCCCAGACCCTCACGCAGCTGATCACGTTCCGGATCCTGCAGGGCGTCGGTGGCGGCATGATGACACCGGTCGGGATGGCGATGCTCTATCGCACGTTCCTCCCGCACGAACGGATCAGGGCGTCGCGCATCCTCGTCATCCCGGCCGCTTTCGCCCCGGCAATCGGCCCGGTGCTCGGCGGCCTGCTCGTGACGGACCTCTCCTGGCGCTGGGCGTTCTATGTCAATGTGCCCATCGGCATCGGCGGCTTCGTCTTCGGTCTCCTGTTCGTGCGCGACCAACGTCAGGAGGATGCCGGTCGCTTCGACGTGCCCGGCTTCGTGCTCGCCGGCGCCGGCTTCGGCGCGCTGATGTATGCGTTGAGCGAGGGCTCAGCACACGGGTGGACCTCCCCGCGAATCCTCGGCGCGGGTGTCGTCGGTGCGGTGCTGCTCGTGGTCCTCACCGTCGTCGAGCTGCGGGCGGCCGAGCCGATGCTCGACCTGCGCCTGCTGACCAACCGACTGTTCGCGTCCACGACGCTGGTCATCGTGCTCGGGACGGTGGCCTTCCTCGGCAGCCTCTTCCTTGTCGCGCTGTTTTTCCAGGACGGCTATGGGGTCTCGGCGCTGCAGTCCGGTCTCAGCACGTTTCCGGAGGCGATCGGTGTCATGGCCGGTGCGCAGATCGCCGGCCGGCTCTACCCGCGCGTCGGGCCGCGCCGCCTGGTCACGACCGGCCTGTGCGGTGTGGGCGTGATCTTGGCCTCAATCTCGTTGGTGTCGTTCAGCACCAGCCTCTGGGTCATGCGGACGTTGATGTTCGCGCTCGGACTTTCGATGGCCAACGTGTTCGTCCCCGCGCAGGCGGCCGCTTTCGCCACCGTGTCGTCGGCGTCGACCGGTCGGGCATCGACGATGTTCAACGCGGGACGACAGCTCGGTGGTGCCGTTGGGGTCGCGATCATGGGCGCCGTGATCTCGGCGGTCGGCGTGACCCATGTCGTTGCGGGGCACGTGCGACCGGACGCCCGGGCCTACCACGCGGCCTTCCTCACGGCCGCCGGGATCGCGCTTGTCGCGGCCACGATGGGCCGGCGCATCAGCGACACGGACGCCGCCCCGTCGATGCGACGCTCGGCTGAGTCACCACCGCGCGACGATGCGTCCGCAGAGTCACTCGCGCAGGTCCGGCCGAGCGTGGGCTGACTGCTTCGCGTCAGAGCCGGTGGTACATCACGTCGCGCAGGTCGATGACCGGCGCCAGGTCGTCCTCGAGCGCGGGGCGGATGACGTCGCCACCTTCGGGGGCGAGCGTGAGCTCCTCGCGGGTGACGAGCAGCGGCCGGCTGAAGCCGCGGTCCTCGGGCGGGGTCAGCCGGGCGGCCGCGGCGGAGAACGCCGGGTCGACCCGTGCCAGGTCGAGCCAGCCGCGGGTCCGCATCGGCACGGCGACCGTGCGCATCCCGTCCGGGACCTGCTCGACGATCGCGGCGCGCAGCGTCAGCGACGCCAGGAGGGTCACGACGTCGCAGTCGCCCATCGGCCGCAGTGGCGCGGCGGGAGTCCGGACCAGGCGCTCGGCCGCGAGCCGGCCCATCCGCTCCAGGTAGACGACGACAGTGGGCCACCAGCCGTCTGCGTCGACGCCGCTGTTCTCGAGCAGCCGGTGC
>JAVEEH010000212.1 GCA_030840545.1 Frankiaceae bacterium
TCACCTACAAGGGCGCGTTGCAGGGCGAGAAGGCCCACACGGTCTGGATCGGCGACGTCATCATCCGGCCGGATGCCGTCGGCACCGACACCTACGAGCTCAACCGCAACCTGCTGCTCACCGACGGGGCCCGCGCCGACAGCGTCCCCAACCTCGAGATCGAGACCGGCGAGGTCGTCGGAGCCGGGCACGCCAGCGCCACCGGTCGCTTCGACGACGAGCAGCTGTTCTACCTGATGTCCCGCGGCATCGACGAAGGCGCGGCGCGCCGGCTCGTCGTACGCGGGTTCTTCGCCGACGTCATCGCCCGCATCGGCCTGCCGGAGATCGAGCACCGGCTGTTGGCCGCCGTCGAGGACGAGCTCGCGAGGGCTGACGCGTGAGCGACTATCTGCGCGCTTGCGCCGTCGCCGACCTTGCCGACGAGTCGGCAATCTCAGTGGAGCTGGACGGTGCCACCCTCTGTCTGGCGAAGAGCGCGGGCGAGATCTTCGCCCTTTCCGACGTCTGCTCCCACGCTGACATCCCGTTGTCCGAAGGCGAGGTCGCTGACGGCACCGTCGAGTGCTGGCTGCACGGCTCACGCTTCGACCTGCGCACCGGCCGCCCGACCGGCCTGCCCGCCAACCGACCCGTCCCGACCTATCCCGTGAAGATCGACGGCGACGACGTCTACATCGCCGTGAAGGAGTAACCGCTGTGGCAACGCTCGAGATCCGAGACCTGCACGTGTCCGTCGACGACAGGGAGATCCTCAAGGGGGTCGACCTCACCCTCAAGCAAGGCGAGACCCACGCCATCATGGGCCCCAACGGCTCGGGCAAGTCGACGCTCGCCTACTCGATCGCGGGTCACCCCCGCTACACCGTCACCAAGGGCAGCGTGACCCTCGACGGTGCGGACGTGCTCGCCATGAAGGTCGACGAGCGCGCCCGGGCGGGCCTCTTCCTCGCCATGCAGTACCCGGTCGAGGTGCCCGGGGTCAGCGTGTCGAACTTCCTGCGTACGGCGGTGACCGCCATCAGCGGCGAGGCGCCCAAGCTCCGCACCTGGGTCAAGGACCTGACCACTGCGTTCGACAACCTCGCGATCGACCCGTCGTTCAAGGAGCGGTCGGTCAACGAAGGCTTTTCCGGCGGTGAGAAGAAGCGCTTCGAGGTGCTTCAGCTCGAGCTGCTCAGGCCCAAGATCGCCATCCTCGACGAGACCGACTCAGGCCTCGACGTCGACGCCCTCAAGATCGTCTCGGCGGGTGTCAACCGGGTGCGCGAAGCGGGCGCGACCGGCACGCTGCTCATCACGCACTACACGCGCATCCTGCGCTACATCAAGCCCGACTACGTGCACGTCTTCGTCGGCGGCCGCTTCGTCGAGGAGGGCGGTCCCGAGCTCGCCGACCTGCTCGAGGCCGAGGGCTATGACAAGTGGGTCAAGGGCGCCGGGCCGGCGAAGGCCGAGGCCGCGACATGAGTTATGACGTGGCAAGAATCCGCAAGGACTTCCCCATCCTGGACCGCGAACTGCGTCCGGGCGTGCCGCTGGTCTACCTCGACAACGCCGCGACCTCGCAGAAGCCGGCGCAGGTGCTCGACGCGATGCGTGACTACTACGAGCAGTCCAACGCCAACGTGCACCGCGGCATCCACACGCTTGCGGAAGAGGCGACCGCGCTCTATGAGGGCGGTCGCGACAAGGTCGCGCGATTCATCAACGCCGGCGACGTGCGTGAGGTCGTCTTCACCAAGAACTCGACCGAGGCGCTCAACCTGATGGCCCGCACACTGCCGCTCGGCCCCGGCGACGAGGTCGTCGTCACCGAGATGGAGCATCACAGCAACCTTGTGCCCTGGCAGCTTGCCTGCGCGCGCACCGGCGCGACGCTGAAGTGGATCGGTCTCACCGACGACGGCCGGCTCGACCTCGACGACCTCGACCGCGTCATCACCGAGCGAACCAAGGTCGTCGCTTTCGTGCACCAGTCCAATTTGCTGGGCACGGTCAACCCGGTCGACGTCGTCGCCGCCAAGGCCCGCAGCGTCGGCGCCCGGACCGTGCTCGACTGCTCGCAGTCGGTGCCGCACATGGGTGTCGACGTGCAGGCGCTCGGTGTCGACGCGATCGCCTTCACTGCGCACAAGATGTGCGGTCCGACCGGCATCGGTGTGCTGTGGGGCCGGCTCGACCTCCTCGACGAGCTGCCGCCGTTCCTCGGCGGTGGCGAGATGATCGACGAGGTCACCATGGCCGGGTCGACCTGGGCGCAGCTGCCGCACAAGTTCGAGGCGGGCACACCGCCCATCGCCGAAGCGGTCGGGCTCGGCGCGGCGGTCGACTACCTGACCGAGCTCGGCATGCCCGCGATCCGCGCCCACGAGCACGAGCTGACCGTCTATGCACTCGAAGCGCTGCAGGCGGTCGACGGCTTGCGCATCATCGGCCCGACCACCGCCGACGAGCGCGGCGGAGCGATCTCGTTCGCGCTCGAGGGCATCCATCCGCACGATGTCGGCCAGCTGCTCGACGAGCGCGGCGTCGCCGTGCGGGTCGGACACCACTGCGCCCGGCCGGCGTGCCTGCGCTACGGCGTCCCCGCCACCACCCGCGCGTCGGTGCACCTCTACAGCACCACGGCCGAGATCGATGCCCTTGTCAGTGGCCTCGACCACGTGAAGAGGTTCTTCGAACGATGAGCGTTCCCTCGCAGAGCACGCCGCACCTGGACTCGCTCTACCAGGAGATCATCCTCGACCACTACAAGCACCCGCACCATCGCGGACTGCGCGAGCCGTTCGAGGCCGAGGTCCGCCATCTCAACCCGACCTGCGGTGACGAGATCACGCTGCGCGTGCATCTCGAGGGCTCCGCTGCCGACGGCTGGCGGGTCGCTGACGTGTCCTATGACAGCGAGGGCTGTTCGATCAGTCAGGCATCGGCGAGCGTGATGACCGACCTGGTCATCGGCAAGGACGTCGAGTCGGCGACGGCGGTCTATGACGAGTTCCTGACCCTCATGCAGTCCAAGGGTCAGGCCGAGCCCGACGAGGACCTGCTCGAGGACGCGGTGGCCTTCGCAGGTGTCTCGCGCTATGCCGCGCGGGTGAAATGCGCGTTGCTCTCCTGGATGGCATGGCGTGACGCGACGACGCAGGCAATGGGAGGATCAACGGCATGACCGAGACAACCGCACCTTCTGTCGACGACGTCATGGAAGCCATGAAAGACGTGGTCGACCCCGAGCTCGGCATCAACGTTGTGGACCTCGGGCTGGTCTACGGCGTCACCATCGACGAGGACAACGGGGCTGTCGTCGACATGACGCTGACCTCCGCCGCGTGCCCGTTGACCGACGTCATCGAGGACCAGACCAACAGCGCCCTCGACGGGCTGACGACCGGCGTGACGATCAACTGGGTCTGGATGCCGCCATGGGGGCCGGACAAGATCACCGACGATGGCCGCGAGCAGCTCCGCGCGCTCGGCTTCAACGTCTGAGCCGCTAGCTCGGCGGCGGGGCCACCGGTGCGCCGTACACTGACTGCGTGATCCGGACGAGCTGATGGGACGGTCGCTCGCCGCGTGTGCGTGCGCGGCGGGCTTCAGAGTCGTGCCCCCGTAACGCTCGCGAGGAGAACTTTCACCATGCTGACCGCCAATGCTCTCGAGCTGCGCGCCGGCGCGCGCCTGCTGCTCGACGCGGCGACGTTCCGGGTCGGGCCTGGCGACCGGGTCGGGCTCGTCGGTCGCAACGGCGCCGGGAAGACGACGCTCGCCCGGGTGCTCGCCGGCGAAGGGTTGCCCGCCGCCGGGACGATCGAGCGATCCGGCGCCGTCGGCTACCTGCCGCAGGATCCGCGCACGGGCGACCTCGATGTGCTGGCGCGTGACCGGATCCTGTCCGGACGCGGCCTCGACACCGTCATCCGTGACCTCGTAGCCGCCGAAACCGCGATGGCCGGGGGCGACGAGCGCGCGATCCGGACCTACGGCGTCGTCCAGGAGCGCCTGCACGTGCTCGGTGGGTATGCCGCCGAGTCCGAAGCCGCCGGCATCGCCGCCAGCCTCGGACTTCCGGACCGTGTCCTCGGCCAGCCGCTGGCTACCCTCTCCGGCGGGCAACGACGCCGGGTCGAGCTCGCGCGGATCCTGTTCAGCGGAGCCGACACGCTGCTGCTGGACGAACCGACCAACCACCTCGACGCCGACTCCATCGCCTGGCTGCGGGACTTTCTGCGCGGGCACAAGGGTGGCCTCGTCATCATCAGCCACGATGTCGAGCTGCTCGAGGTGACGGTCAACCGGGTGTTTCACCTTGACGCCACCCGGGCCGTGCTCGACATCTACAACGTGGGCTGGCGGGCCTACCTCCTGCAGCGCGAGACCGACGAACGCCGGCGCAAGCGGGAACGGGCCAACACCGAGAAGAAGGCGGCCGTGCTCATGCAGCAGGCCGACCGCATGCGCGCAAAGGCCACGAAGGCTGTGGCGGCGCAGAACATGGCCCGCCGGGCCGAGCGCATGCTGGCTGGTCTCGAGGGAGAGCGCCAGCTCGACAAGGTCGCCCGCCTCCGGTTCCCGGATCCGGCGCCGTGCGGGCGGGTGCCACTGACGGCCAGCGAGCTCTCGAAGTCCTACGGCAGTCTCGAGGTGTTCACCGACGTCGACCTCGCTGTCGACCGCGGCAGCCGGGTCGTCGTCCTCGGCTTGAACGGTGCCGGCAAGACGACACTCCTGCGTTTGCTGGCCGGCCTGGAGCCGGCCGACACCGGCGCAGTCAATCCCGGCCACGGACTGGTGCTGGGCTACTACGCGCAGGAGCACGAGACCCTCGACCCGGAGGCGACCGTGCTGGCCAACCTCTCGGCCGTCGCGCCGGACCTCCCGGAGGTCGAGCAGCGCAAGGTGCTGGGCTCGTTCCTGTTCTCCGGTGACACGGTGCAACAGCCGGCCGGCACCCTGTCCGGTGGTGAGAAGACCCGGCTGGCGCTCGCGCGGCTGGTCGTGTCCAGCGCCAACGTGTTGCTGCTCGACGAGCCGACCAACAACCTCGACCCGGCCAGTCGCGAACAGGTCCTCGGTGCCCTGCGGTCCTACCGCGGAGCCATCGTCCTGGTGACCCACGACGAGGGCGCGGTCCACGCCCTGCACCCCGAACGCGTGTTGCTGCTCCCGGACGGCGTCGAGGACCACTGGAGCGCCGACCTGGCCGACCTCGTCGCCCTGGCCTAGCCGTAGGGTCGCGCCATGACTGTGAAACTGACCGTTGTCTACACGAAGCCCGACGACGCCGAGGCGTGGGACAAGCACTACTCCGAGGTGCACATGCCGATCGTCGACCGCTGGGCCGGGGTCGAGCGGGTCGAGGTGGCACGGGTGAGCGGCGGTCCGGGCGGGTCGCCGTCGGCGAACCATCTGATCACCGAGATCTATTTTGCCGACGAAGCAGCCCTCAACGCAGCCCTCGGCTCCGATGCGGGCCGCGAGGCGGGCAAGGACTTCATGTCCATGGCTCCCGCCGGGTCGTCCATGACGGTGAGCGAGATCGTCAAGTAAACCGCGCCGCTCGGGGTGGGCGCTGCTCGGCGAACTTCGCAAAGGTGATAAGAGTGACGACCAGCGGGACGTTTCGCGGCGCTGTCCGGACGCATGCTTGACGGAGAGGTCCGCGGGCTCTTGCCCGTTCGGGGGACAGCACGCGCGGAGACGGAGGTGCCGTGGTGGCAGAGCTCAAGAAGGGCAGCCGGGTTACCGGGACGGAGCGTGACAGGTTGGCTACCGACCTACGGCGCAAGTACGACGCAGGCGTGAGCATCCGCGCCCTGGCGGCGACCACAGGCCGGTCCTACGGCTTCGTTCATCGCATCCTGAGCGAGTCCGGGGCCAACCTGCGCAGCAGGGGCGGGGCCACCCGCGGCAGGAAGGCGTCCTGAGCGCCGCTGCCAACGAGGTCGGCGGGGTTCGGTACGACGCTGACGACACGGTTGCGCGAGTCACCCTCGCGCGGCCGGAGAAACGCAACTCCCAGACACCGGAGACCTGGCAGCGGCTCGCCGCGATCGGTGAGTCCCTGCCGCCGACGATCCGGGTCGTCGTCGTCGCGGGGGAGGGCCCGTCGTTCAGTGCGGGCCTCGACCGCAGCATGTTCGGGACCCTGCCCGAACAGCTCACCGGAGGCGACAGCGCGTTCCTCGACCTGATCGCCTCCTTCCAGGCCGGCTTCACCTGGCTGCGCCGGCCGGACTTCATCAGCGTGGCGGCCGTGCAAGGCCACGCGATCGGCGCCGGATTCCAGCTCGCGCTCGCCTGCGACCTGCGGGTCGCCGCCGACGACGCGCAGTTCACGATGGCCGAGACGTCGCTCGGTCTCGTGCCGGACCTCGGCGGCACCCAGGTGCTCGTCGACCTGGTGGGCTACTCCCGCGCCCTCGAGATCTGCGCCACCGGCCGCCGCGTCGGTGCGGCAGAAGCGGCCGCCATCGGGCTGGCCAACCTCGTCGTCCCGGGTGACGCGCTGGGCGCCGCGGTCGACGATCTCGCCGCTGCGCTGTCCGCTCCACCGCACGGCGCCACGACGATGACCAAGGCACTCCTCCTGGAGTCCCGGGGACGTTCGTATGCTGATCAACTGCTGGCCGAACGCACGGCGCAGCTCACCCGCATCCGGGCGCTCGCGGAGGACTCCGATGGATCTGGCTCTCACTCCTGAGCAGGAGGCGGCCCGTCGCACGGTCGCCGAGTGGGTCGACGCTGTCGTCGCTCCTGCCGCCATCCGCAACGACCGCGAGGAACGCTTCCCGCAGGAGGCTCTCGACGGGCTCACCCGTGACGGCTGGGTCGGGCTGACCATTCCCGAGGAGTACGGCGGGGGTGGCGCCGACCCGCTCACCTACTGCCTCGTCATCGAAGAGCTCGGTCGCGGAGACGCCAACGTGCGTTCACTGCTGTCCGTGCACCTCGGGCTCGTGGCCGGCTCGATCAACCGGTGGGGGACCGACGAGCAGAAGCAGCAGTGGCTGCCCCGGATGGCCACCGGTGAGGTGCTCGGCTGCTTCTGCCTCACCGAGCCCGACCACGGCTCCGACCCCGCCGGTCTCGAGTCGACCGCGGTGAAGGAGGGCGACTCCTACCGCCTCAATGGCTCCAAGATCTTCATCACCAACGGCGACATCGCCGGCATCGCCCTCGTCATGGCACGCACCGGCGGTCCGGGCGCTCGGGGGGTCTCGGCGTTCCTGGTGCCGTGCGACACGGCCGGGTTCAACCCCAAGCCGATCCACGGCAAGCTCGGGCTGCGCTCGTGCGACACAGCCGAGATCACTCTCGACGACGTCGTCGTACCGGCCGCGGCCCTGCTCGGTGGCGAGGGCGACGGCATCAAGGTTGCGCTCTCGGCGCTCGACGATGGACGGATGTCGCTCGCCGCCTCATGCACCGGGCTCGGCCAAGCAGCGGTCGACTCGATGACGTCGTATGCGAAGCAGCGTGAGCAGTTCGGTCGGCCGATCGCCGGTTTCCAGCTCGTCCAGGAGCTGATCTCCGACAGCGCGGTCGAGGTGGAGGCGGCGCGGCTGCTGACCTGGCGGGTGGCCGACCTGAAGATGCGCGGCCAGAGCTACACGTTGGCGGCGTCGATGGCGAAGTACTACGCGTCGGAGATGTGCGTGCGCGCGGCCAACAATGCGGTGCAGGTGCACGGCGGCTACGGCTATGTGGACGAGTTCGTCGTCGGCAAGCTGCTGCGCGACGCGCGGGTCACGACGCTCTACGAAGGCACGTCGCAGGTGCAGAAGCTGCTCATCGGACGTGCTCTCACCGGCGTCTCCGCCTTCACCTGAGTGGCGGGCCCAGTCCGCGAACTGCTTGGCGACCGGCGATTCGCCAGCTTGTTGGTCTCGCGGGGCATCTCCGTCTATGGCAGCTCGCTCGGGCCGGTGGCGCTCGCGTTCGGCATCCTCGGTCTTCCCCACGCCACCCCGACGCGCTTGTCGGTGGTCGAGGCGGCCAACCTCCTGCCGATGCTGCTGTTCATCCTGTTGGGCGGGGTGATTGCCGACCGGCGCTCGCGGATGCGCCTGCTCGTCGTCGCCGAGTCCGTCAGCGGCGTGGCGTGGGCCGGCATCGCCGTCCTGATCGGAGTGCGGCACGCGCCGACGTTGGCGCTCGTGGCCTTGGCGTTCGTCGCCGGCTGCGGCATTGCGATCCTCGCTCCCACGATGAGCGGTGTGGTGCCGGAGCTCGTCCCGGCCGACAAGCTGCAGTCCGGCAACGCGGTGCTGCGCATCACCATCAACGGCTCCCGTGTCCTCGGGCTGGCCTCCGCCGGGGTGCTGGTTGCCTATGCCGGCGCCGGCTGGGCGCTCGGCGTCGACGCGGCGACCTACGCCATCAGCGCCGTGTTGCTGTTCAGCACGGGGCCGGGTGCGGCCGTGGTGGCTGCGACGACCCCGCTGCTCGCGGACCTGCGCGCCGGCGCGCGCGAGTTCTTCTCCCGCCAGTGGCTGTGGGTGATCGTGGCGGTGGCGTCGTTCATGGTCGCCGTCTCCGAGGCGAGCGTCGGCGTGCTCGGCCCGATCGTCGCCAAGGAGCACTACGGCGGGGCGCGAGCCTGGTCGGCGATCGCGGTCGCCGGAGCCGTCGGCACGATCGCGGGTTCGGGTCTGGCGCTGCGGCTGAAGCCCCGCCGGCCGCTCCTGGTCGCCAGCGTCGCGGGCTTCGGACTGGGTGCGCCGATGCTGGCCCTCGGCCTCCCGCTGCCGCTCGCAGGCCCGGTCATTGCTGCCTTCGCGGCCGGGGTCGCCGTCGACGTGTTCGGCGTGTTGTGGGACACGACCATGCAGCGTGAGATCGCCCCCGACATGCTGTCGCGGGTGAGCGCCTACGACTGGCTCGGCTCGATCGGGCTGGCCCCGATCGGGCTGGTGGCCGCCGGGCCACTGGCGACGGCGTTCGGGGCGCGGCACGCTGAGCTCGGGTGTGCCGGCGTGACGGTGCTCGCATCGGCGCTGGCGCTGCTCTCGCCGCAGGTGCGCCAGCTGCGCGCGCCGGATGAGCCGCCGCGGAAGCAACCGGGGCCCACCGGTGTTGGCCAAGCCGAGGAGGTCTGAACGGATGTCGATGGGCGGCCCAGCCGGCTGGCAGATGATGCATTCCCTGCGGCGCGACGCGTCCGTGACGGATAAAAGGTTGCCGCCGGGCACGATCAAACGGATCGCGCGGTTCGCCGCGCCCTACAAGCGCCAGCTGATCTGGTTCCTCGTGCTCGTCGTCTTCGACGCGGTGATCGGTGCTGCCAACCCGTGGATCTACGGCCTGATCGTCAAGTCCGTGCTCCGGCACGAGCGTGGCGTCGTGGTCGGTCTCGCCCTCCTGATCGCCGGCCTTGCGCTCGTGAGCGCGGTGGTCAACCTGGCGATGCGCTGGTTCTCCGCCCGGATCGGCGAGGGCCTCATCTATGACATGCGCTCGTCGGTGTTCAGCCACATCCAGCGCATGCCGCTCGCGTTCTTCACCCGGACCCAGACCGGCGCGCTGATCAGCCGGATCAACAACGACGTGCTCGGCGCCCAGCAAGCGTTCACCGGCACCCTGTCCAACGTCGTCAGCAACATCATCAGCGTCACGCTGGTCCTGATCGCGATGCTGTTCCTGTCCTGGCAGATCACCCTGCTCGCACTGGCGATGATCCCGCTGTTCATCATCCCGGCCCGGTTGATGGCCAAGCGGCTGCAGAGCCTCACCCGTGAGGCCTACGCGCTCAACGCCGAGATGTCGACGCAGATGACCGAGCGCTTCAACGTGTCCGGTGCGTTGCTGGTCAAGCTGTTCGGCCGCCCCACCGATGAGGACCAGATGTTCCGCGGCAAGGCACGGCGGGTCGCGGACATCGGCGTCCAGCAGGCGATGTTCGCGCGCATCCTGTTCGTCTGCTTCACCCTCGTCGCCGCTCTCGGCACTGCGCTGGTCTATGGCATGGGCGGCTATCAGGCCGCCTCCAACCCGGCGGCGAAGCTCGGCACCGTGGTGGCGTTGGCGGCGTACCTCAACCGGCTCTACGGCCCGATCACCGCGCTGTCCAACATCCAGGTCGACGTGATGACGGCCCTCGTGTCGTTCGACCGGGTCTTCGAGGTGCTCGACCTGCCGCCGATGATCGCCGACAAGCCCGACGCGGTCCCGTTGCCGCATCAGCTCGGCCGCGAAGCGACGATCGAGTTCGACAACGTCAACTTCCGCTATCCGACCGCAACCGAGGTTTCGCTGGCGTCGCTCGAATCGGTCGCCACGCTCGACAATGCGCCGGAGAAGCAGGTGCTGCACAGCGTGTCGTTCCGGGCCGAGCCCGGACAGCTCGTTGCACTCGTCGGCCCGTCAGGTGCGGGCAAGACGACGATGTCGCAGCTCGTGACCCGGATGTACGACGTCCAGGGCGGGGCGGTCCGGGTCGGGGGCCGCGATGTGCGCGACGTGACGCTGCAGTCACTGCTCTCGGCCGTGGGCGTCGTGACCCAGGACGCCCACATGTTCCACGACACCATCCGTGCCAACCTGGCCTACGCCAAGCCGGCCGCCACAGACGACGAGCTGTGGCAGGCGGTCGACGCCGCGCAGATCGGTGACCTGGTGCGTGAGCTGCCCGACCAGCTCGACACGGTTGTCGGCGACCGGGGATATCGCATGTCCGGCGGGGAGAAGCAGCGACTCGCGATCGCCCGGCTGTTGCTCAAGGCGCCGTCGATCGTCGTGCTCGACGAAGCGACCGCCCACCTCGACAGCGAGTCGGAGGTCGCCGTGCAGCGGGCGCTCAAGACCGCGTTGGCCGACCGCACCTCGCTGGTCATCGCGCACCGGCTGTCGACCGTGCGGGAGGCCGACCAGATCCTCGTCATCGACGACGGGCGGATCGTCGAGCGAGGCACGCATGACGAGCTGGTGGGCATCGGAGGGCTGTATGCCGAGCTCTATCGCACCCAGTTCGAAGGGCAGGCGGAGCGCGACCTCGGCGATCTCGCCGGCGACATCCTCCCGGCCTAGGCGCTCAGCTCCAGGTCAGAGGGAGCGGAGCGAGCCGCCGTCCACCGGGACGGCGAGCCCGGTCAGGTAGGACGCGGCGGGGGAGAGCAGGAACGCTGCCACCTGGCCGAACTCGGCAGGCTCCCCGAAACGGCGCAGCGGGATCGACTGCGCGACCCGGGCACGCGTGTCCGGGTCCGGCATCAGCTCCTTGATCCGGCCGGTCGAGATGCGCCCCGGCATCAGGCTGAAGACGCGAATGCCGCGCGGGCCCAGCTCGTCGGCCAGCTCCTTGGCCCACATCGCCAGACCGGGGCGCAAGCCGTTGCTGATCTCGATGCCTTCGATCGGCTGCTTCACCGACGTCGACAGCACGAAGCCGATCACTGCGCCCTCGCCGAGGTTCGGCACGATCGCGCGGGCGCTGCGAACAGCGCCGAGGAACACCGACTCGAACGCAGCGCGCCACTGGTCGTCGGTTGCGCCCAGCGCGCTGGTGCCCGGCGGTCCGCCGACACTGATCAACGCGCCGTCGAGCCGACCCCACGTGTCGAGCGCCGTCTGCGCGAGCCGGTCCGGGGTGGACGGTTCGGCGTTGTCTGCCACGAGTCCACGGGCGCGTTCGCCCAACGACGCGACCGCGTCGTCGACGGACCGCTGGTCCCGTGACGACACGACCACCCGCGCATCGTCGGCGACGAGTGCCTCCGCCGTTGCGAACCCGAGCCCCTTGGTGCCGCCGGTGACGACGTAGACGCGATCGGCCAGGCCGAGGTCCATCAGAGCAGCGTGCGGAGGACGTACTGCAGGATGCCGCCGTGCAGGTAGTACTCCTCCTCGCCGGGTGTGTCGATCCGCACGGTCGCGGTGAACGACTTGTCGCCGGCCTTCACGGTGATCTCCCGGGGGATGCTCTGCGCTCCCTCCAGGCCCACGATCTCGAACGTCTCCTCGCCGGTGAGGCCGAGCGACTCGCGACTCTCCCCGTCGGCGTACTGCAAGGGCAGCACGCCCATGCCGATGAGGTTGGACCGGTGGATCCGCTCGTAGGACTCGGCGATGACTGCGCGTACGCCGAGCAACATGGTGCCCTTGGCCGCCCAGTCGCGGGAGGAGCCGGAGCCGTACTCCTTGCCGGCGAGGATGACCAGCGGCACACCTTCCTGGGCGTAGGCCTGCGCCGCGTCGTAGATCGACATCCCCTCGCCGTCGGGCAGGTGCCGGGTCACGCCGCCCTCGGTGCCGGGCGCCAGCAGGTTGCGCAGCCGGATGTTGGCGAACGTGCCGCGGATCATCACCTCGTGGTTGCCCCGGCGTGACCCATAGGAGTTGAAGTCCTTGCGGTCGACACCGTGCTCGGTGAGGTAGCGCCCCGCGGGAGAGTCGGTCTTGATCGAGCCGGCCGGTGAGATGTGGTCGGTCGTGACGCTGTCACCGAGCACCGCCAGCACTCGCGCGCCCTTGATGTCAGTGACCCCTGCCGGCGCCTTGTCCATGTCGTCGAAGTAAGGGGGTCGCCGCACGTAGGTCGACGACGGGTCCCATTCGAAGGCGTCACCAGTCGGCACCTCGAGGGACTGCCAGCGTTCGTCACCGGCGAAGACGTCCGCGTAGGACGACGCGAAGCCCGAGGCCTGCACCGCCGAGGCGACGATCTCCTGGATCTCCTTGGGCGACGGCCAGATGTCCGCGAGAAAGACGTCCTTGCCGTCGGTGTCCTGGCCGAGGGGCTCGGTGAGCAGGTCGATGTCCATCGACCCGGCGAGTGCATAGGCGACCGCGAGTGGCGGCGACGCAAGGTAGTTCATCTTCACGTCGGGGTTGATGCGGCCTTCGAAGTTGCGGTTGCCGGACAGCACGGACACGACTGCGAGGTCTTGGTCGTTGACGGCCTGCGAGACCTCCGGGATGAGCGGCCCCGAGTTGCCGATGCAGGTGGTGCACCCGTAGCCGACGAGGTCGAAGCCGAGCTTGTCGAGGTAGGGCGTCAACCCGGCCTTGTCGTAGTAGTCCGAGACGACCTTCGAGCCGGGTGCGAGCGATGTCTTGACCCACGGCTTGGTCTGCAGGCCACGCTCCACGGCGTTCTTGGCCAGGAGCCCGGCACCGACCATCACGAACGGGTTGGACGTGTTGGTGCACGACGTGATCGCGGCCACGACGACCGCGCCATGGTCGAGCTCGAACTCCGTGCCGTCGGCCAGCTGCACCCGCGTCGGTGTCGAGACGCGACCGCCGTCGCGGGCCGCCGCGCTCAGGAAGTGGACCGGCCTGTCGGCCTCGTCCTCGTGCGTCTCGCTCACCGGGTCACTCGCCGGGAACGTCTCCCGGCCGGCTTCGTCGAGGTGACCGTTGGGCGAGCCGTCGACGTACGACGCCAGCGCCGAGCGGAAGGCCTCCTTCGCCGACTTCAGCGGGACCCGGTCCTGCGGGCGCTTCGGGCCCGCGAGCGACGGCTCGACCGTCGACAGGTCGAGCTCCAACCGCTCGCTGTAGGCCGGCTCGCGCTCGGCGTCGTGCCAGAGCCCCTGCTCCTTGGCGTAGGCCTCGACGAGAGCGACGAGAGCGTCGTCCCGCCCGGTCAGGCGAAGGTAGGTCAGGGTCTCGTCGTCGATGGGGAAGATCGCGCAGGTCGACCCGTACTCGGGAGACATGTTGCCGATCGTCGCCCGGTTGGCCAGCGGCACCGCGGCGACACCCGGGCCATAGAACTCGACGAACTTGCCGACCACGCCGTGCTTGCGCAGCATCTCCGTGATCGTGAGCACCAGGTCGGTCGCCGTGGCGCCTTCCGGCAGCTCACCGGAGAGCTTGAAGCCGACGACACGCGGGATGAGCATCGACACCGGCTGACCGAGCATCGCCGCCTCGGCCTCGATGCCGCCGACGCCCCAGCCGAGCACGCCGAGGCCGTTGATCATCGTGGTGTGCGAGTCGGTCCCGACGAGAGTGTCCGGATAGGCCACCCCGTCCTGCTCGAACACCACCCGAGCGAGGTACTCGAGGTTGACCTGGTGCACGATGCCGGTGTCAGGCGGGACGACGACGAACCCTTCGAACGCGTCCTGACCCCAGCGCAGGAACTGGTAACGCTCCTGGTTGCGCTCGAACTCCAGCGCGGCGTTCTTCTCGAACGCGTCCGGCGCACCGAACACGTCGACGATCACCGAGTGGTCGATGACGAGCTCGGTCGGCACCAAGGGGTTGATCTTCTTGGCGTCACCGCCGAGCTGCGTCATCGCTTCGCGCATGGCGGCGAGGTCCACGACGCACGGCACTCCGGTGAAGTCCTGCATCACCACCCGCGCTGGCGTGAACTGGATCTCCGTGTCGGGCTCGGCGTCGGGGTTCCAGCCGGCGAGGGCACGCACCTGGTCGGCGGTGACGTTGTGGCCGTCTTCGTTGCGCAGCAGGTTCTCGAGCAGCACCTTGAGCGAGTAGGGGAGCCGGTCGCTGCCCTCGACGGCGTCCAGCCGGAAGATCGTCACGTCGCGACCACCGACCGACAAGGTCGCACGCGCGTCGAAGCTGTTGGCGGTGGAATCTGCGGTCATCACGTGCTCCTCGATGTTGTTTGCGAAGTCTCGCGCACGGCTTGCTCGACGAGGTCGAGCACCCCGTCGAGATGGGCGACCGGCATCCCGGTCGCGAGGTGGGCGACGAGCCCGTCGTAGACCAGGGAGAGAAAGGCGGCGAGCGTCTCGATCGGGATGTCGCCGCGGACGACCCCGACGTCGCGTTGCCGCGCCAGCCGGGCCTGGGTGGCGCGGGCGATTCCGCGCAGATGCCGTTCCCAGGTTGCCCGGAAGTCCGGATCCGTGCGCAGCCGGCGGGTGACTTCGAGCTGCACCCCGAGCCACCCGACGTCCTTGTCCCGCAGCCGGCGCATCGCCTCGACCAGCCCGGCCTCGTCGACGACCGCGGCGATCTCCTCCGCGTCCTCCTGGGCGAGGGCGAGGAACAAGGCGTCCTTGTCGGGGAAGTGGTGGAAGATCGCACCCCGCGACAGTCCGGTCTCCTCCTCGAGCAGGCGGACGGTCGCGCCCTCGTAGCCGTGCCGGGCGAACGCCTGGCGGGCGCCGTCGAGCACGCGGCGGCGGGTCGCTTCCAGACGCTCGGCGCTCACCTTGGGCACACCTGCAGAGTAACAAACCGTACGTCCGTCTTGCAAGATAGGTGGCCTGTCGGCGTAGGCTTGATCGCTCGAATTCGGTCGGGCACGTCGGGACGGGTTGGGCGGAATTGGGCAACGGCGCCGATGGGCGGCAGGTGGAGCTCGAGCGTGAGCAGAGCTATCTGAGCCTGCTCTACGACCGGCTGGACCTGCTTCGCCACCAGACGCGTGAGCGGCTGGAAGAAGTGCGCCGGCGGGGAGCCAGCGGCACCCCACAGGCCCGCAGCGAGCGGGACGCCTTCGCCACGCTCTATGAGGACCGGCTGGCCCAGCTCAACGCCGTGGAGTCAGGACTGGCGTTCGGCCGGCTCGACATGCGCGGCGGCGACCGCCATCACATCGGGCGGATCGGGTTGACCGACGACCGGCACGACACGTTGCTCGTCGACTGGCGCGCGCCCGTGGCCGAGCCGTTCTACCGGGCCACCGCCACGGACGCGCAGGGCGTCGTACGACGTCGTCACCTGCGCACCCGTGGTCGGCGCCTGCTCGACGTCGAGGACGATGTCTTCGACCTCGAGGCGATGTCCGAGGACGAGCTGTCCACGCTCGGTGGTGAAGGTGCGCTGCTGGCCGCGTTGTCGGCCCGGCGTACCGGTCGGATGCGCGACATCGTCGAGACGATCCAGGCCGAGCAGGACCGGGTCATCCGCAGTCCCCTGTCCGGCGTGCTCGTTGTCCAGGGCGGTCCGGGCACGGGAAAGACGGCCGTCGCCTTGCACCGGGCCGCCTACTTGCTCTACTCACATCGAGATGCGCTGGCGCGGACCGGTGTCCTGGTCGTGGGACCCAACGCGGTCTTCCTGCGCTACATCGAGCAGGTGCTGCCCTCGCTCGGCGAGACCGGCGTCGTGCTGGCGACGCTGGACACCCTCGTCCCCGGGGTGACGGTCACGGCGGAGGACCCGCCCGAGGCGGCGGCCGCGAAGGCCGACGTCGGCATGGCCGATCGGCTGGCTGCGCTGGTCGGTTCCTACGAGCGAGTGCCCGACGAGCCGGTCGTGACCGGTTGGGAAGAGCACACGCTGACCCTCACACCGGAGGACATCGCGACCGCTCGATCGCGGGCGCGGCGATCAGGTCGGCGGCACAACCGTGGCCGCTACGTGTTCGCCAAGCAGCTGCTGCGCATGCTCGTCGGCCAGATCGCCGGGCAGGAGCCGGAGGTCGCCGGTCAGAAATGGGTCGTGCGTTCAGTGATGCGCAGCGACGAGTTCCGTGACCTCGTCAACCGGTTGTGGCCGTTGGTGACCGCGACGGAGCTCGTCGAGGACATGTACGCCGCCGCAGACGGGCCGCTGCGGCGCGAGCGCGGGGCCGGTTGGACCGTCGGCGACATGCCGCTCATCGACGAGGCGTGGGCGTTGCTGGGGGACCCGGACGAGGTGCTCGAGATGGCGGCGCGACGGCGGCAGCAGCGCGAGGACACCGACTATGCGCGTGAAGTGTTGGCGACGACCGGGCTGGCCGGCCGGGTCGACGCCGGGACGCTCGCCGCGCGTTACTCCGGGGCGTCGGGGTCGGAGTCGCTCGCGGCTCGGGCCGGCCGGGATGCGGCTTGGCACTATGGGCACGTCATCGTCGACGAAGCCCAGGAGCTGTCGCCGATGGCCTGGCGGATGCTGATCCGCCGCTGTCCCAGCCGATCGATGACCGTCGTCGGCGACATCGCGCAGACGTCGGCACTGTGGGGAGCGCCGTCGTGGGCCTCGGTGTTCGACGTGGTGGCGCCGGGTCAGTGGCGATCCGCTGAGCTGACGGTCAACTACCGCACCCCGGTCGAGGTGATGGACCTCGCGGCGGACGTCCTGCACGCGGTCGACCCGTCCGCCCGACCACCGACGTCGGTCCGCGAGACCGGCGAGCAGCCGACCGCTGTGCAGGTCGACCGGTTGCTGCTGGCCAAGACGGTTGCCGAGACCGCTGCCGCTGCCCTCGATGCCGCGAAAGGCGGCACCGTCGGCGTACTCGTGCCCCCGACAGTGCTCGAGGAGGTGCACGCGGCGGTGTCGGAGCGGCTTCCCGTCGAGACGTCGGGTGAGCCGCTCGAGACGCCGGTGTCGGTGTTGACCGTCGCCGCGGCGAAGGGCCTGGAGTTCGACAACGTCGTTCTGGTGGAGCCGGCCGACGTGGTGGCGCGCGGCCCCAACGGCTTGCGCGACCTCTATGTCGCGCTCACCCGCGCCACCCAGCTGCTGACGGTCGTGCACTCCGCTGCGTTGCCGGAGTCGTTGGCCCGCCTTGGCACCTCATTGCTGTCCGGTCAGCCGCGCGGCCAGGAACCGTAGCTCGGCAGCTGCGCTGCGTCGCCAGAACGCGTTGTCATGGCAGCCGGACCCGATGTGGCCGGTC
Source organism: Frankiaceae bacterium (assembly GCA_030840545.1). Taxonomy (GTDB): domain Bacteria; phylum Actinomycetota; class Actinomycetes; order JAFAQI01; family JAFAQI01; genus JAFAQI01. The sequence continues at coordinate 17,534 of JAVEEH010000212.1, forward strand.
ACTCCCGGGATGCGTTTGAGCAACTCGCGGACCGTCGGTGCGAACGGGTCGCCGTCGCCGCAGTCGATCCGGACAGCGGTGCCGCTCAGGTCGCCGAGGTGCTCCCAGAGCCCGTATCGCTGCCAGTCCGCGGCGGAGTCGAAGGTGTAGGAGTGGCCGGAGCGCGCTGCGTCGTACGACGGGAACACGGCCGGGCTCATCCCCACCGCGGCGCTGACGAGGTCGGGACGCTGCTGCGCGACGAGCAGGGCGCCGAAGCCGCCCATCGACCAGCCGAGAGTGCCGCGCTTGTCCTTCGACCCGCCGACGCCGAACCGTTGCTCGACCATCGGCAGGAACTCGTCGAGGAGGTAGCCGAGGGGGTCGCGCCCGTGACGTCGGGGGTGCCAGTAGGACGTGCCACCCCCGTCCGGGGTGGCGAGGGCAAGTCGGACGCCCGAAGCAGTCGCGAACCCCGGCAGCCCGACGGCGTTCGTCATTGACCCGGGCCCGCCGTGCAGTCCGGGCAGGCAGAGCACGACCGGTGTGCCGTCCCCCGGGGAGTGTCCTGGCGGCAGGGCGACCACCCAGGAGAGCGAACCCTGCATCGCGGCGGACTGCAGGGTGCCCGTCGTCAGCGTGTAGTCCGAGTGCGGCACCGCCGGCGTGCCACCGCAGCCGCCCAGCAGCCGCCGGACCGTGGGCGAGTTGCGCTCGGCATAGACCCCCGCGCCACCGGCGACGACCGCAGCGCTCAGCCCGCCGAGCAGCAGCGTGCGCCGGGATATCGCGCCCTCGTCGTCGTCCATCCGGACATCGTGCGCGTTCTGGGGCAACCTTTCGAGGGGGCTCGCCGGTCGTAGGGGCGTGAGCAGCCAAGGGGGTTTGCTGGTGACGGACCACGACGCTGCGCATGTGGTGGTGCCGTTCGCGGACTTCGTCGTCGCTCGCGGTCAGGCGTTGCAGCGCACGGCGTACCTGTTCACCGGTGACTGGCTGCTGGCCGAGGACCTGCTGCAGACCGCGCTGGCGCGCGCTTACCCGCGCTGGGATCGCATCGTGCGGGACGACCCGGAGGCTTACGTCCGTCGGGTCATCGTGAACACCTGGTCATCGTGGTGGCGGCGGAAGTGGCGAGGCGAGACCCCGACCGGCCAGCTGCCCGACCGGGTGGGGAGCGACCCCTACGCCGAGGCCGACCGGCGCGACGCAGTCCGGCGGGCGCTCGCGCGCCTGCCACTGCGGCAACGGGCCGTCGTGGTCCTGCGATTCCACGAGGACATGTCCGAAACCCAGGTGGCCGCGATCCTCGGCATCTCGGTCGGGACCGTGAAGAGCCAGGCATCGAAGGCGCTCGCGAAGCTGCGCGCCGACGACGCCTTGACGGGATACGGCGCAGCTGCGGCCGCGGGAGGCGAGTGAGATGACATTCACCGACGAAGAGCAGGCACTGCACGCGGCGCTTGCCGACGTGACGCTCGGCCAGCCGCCGATGCCGGTCGACCGCATGGCCGGGGTCCGCCGTCGTCATGCCCGCCGCCGTGCCGTCCAGTCGGTCGGGGCGGCCGTGCTCGCTGTCGTCGTCGCCGCCGGCGTGTTCGTGTCGACGAACGTCGTCGGCCGCAGCGTCACGCCGGCGGGCCGTTCGGTCCCGTCCTGGGCGTTGCCCTGGCCCGACCACCGCGACGGCTCAGTGTCACAGCAGATCCTCGACGGCGCCGTCATCGCGTGGCGGCAGTTCTATGGAGGTCCCGGTAACGCCGGGAGGCCCACGAAGGTGATCTGGTACGCCGGCCAGCGCGCGGTGAACGACTCCGAGGTGGTCGTCGTCTTCGAGCTCGAGAGCGCCGAAGGTCGTCGCCTCGTCGCGGGGTATGCGGACGCCACGAACGTCGATGGCAGCGCCCAGGTGCATGTCGCCCCCGGCTCGTCGCCGTGGGTGCTCTACGACGCGCCGGCCCCGCCGCCGTCGTACCGCGGGGTGGTGGGACTCAACCTGACGGCGTCGGGCTCGATTGACAGCGCGTCGTACGACAACTGGATCGTCGTCCTCACCCACCCGACCGCCCCGCAGATCTCCTGGAGCGGCGCCGGCCTCAACGGCGGGGGAGCGGCGACCGACAAGGGGCTCATCGTCGCTGATGTCGGCCAGCCGACCGGACAGGTCTATGCGACAGTCGTCGACCATCCGGAGCAACGGGGCGGCGGAACGAACGGGCAGCTGCCGGTGGGCGTGCCCGGCAACAACAAGAGCCGAGTGCCGCATCTCCGCCAGGTCGGCCCTCTTCGCGGTGCGCCGGTCGGGCTGCGGTCGCTCGGGGAGGTGGCCAGCCAGGGCGAGAGCGTCGACAGCAACCTCAGCTTCCGCGGCCACGGCGCCACGACGATCTACGCCAGGTGCTACGGGCCCGGCCCGATCCGCGTCGCGGTCGACACCGACAAGTCTGACGCGGGCACGGTGGTGCCGTGCGATGACCGGCTGCACGTGCTGGCCGGTGGGCAGCTCGGTCCCAACCAGTTTGGCGGCAAGGGTCATTCGTTCGCCGTGCACGCCAGCGACTACACGGCCTGGCGGGTCGACGTCGTCGCCCACTGAGCCGCCCTTGCGGCGCATAGCCTGGGTGGATGACGCCGTTGGCAGTCCAGGTCGTCGAGTGGCTGCGGGCCGCCGGCCGGGTCACCGTGCTGACCGGCGCCGGGATCTCGACCGACTCCGGCATCCCGGACTACCGCGGCCCGAACGGTGTGTGGACGCGCAACCCCGAAGCCGCGCGGATGTCGACGTTGCAGGACTACGTCGCAGATCCGGAGATTCGGCGCCGCGCCTGGGCCGCGCGCAAGGTTCACCCCGCCTGGACGGCTGAGCCCAACGACGCCCACCGGGCGCTCGCCGATCTCGAGAAGACCGGCCGGCTGTTCGCGCTCATCACCCAGAACATCGACGAGCTGCACCAGCGTGCCGGTTCGAGCCGGGACACGGTCATCGAGCTGCACGGCACGATCCACTGGGTCGAGTGCCTCGTGTGCAGCGTCCGCACCCCGATGGCCGACGAGCTCGCCCGCGTCAGCGACGCCGACCCCGAGCCTGCGTGCACCCAGTGCGGCGGCATCCTCAAGTCGGCCACCATCTCCTTCGGCCAGGCACTCGACCCGGACGTCCTCGATGCGGCCGCTCGTGCCGCAGCGACGTGCGACCTCATGGTGGCCATCGGTTCGTCCCTGACCGTCCAGCCGGCCGCAGGGCTGTGCCGGCTGGCCGTCGACCGCGGCGCCCGGCTCGTCGTCATCAACGCCGAACCCACGCCCTACGACGACATTGCCTCCGCTGTCCTCCGCGAACCGATTGGTGAGATCCTTCCGGCACTGGTCGGCGCGGTCGGGGAGGAGAGCTGACGTGAGGGTGCCCCTGCTCACCACGGACTTTCTCGACCGTGCGGCGACCGTCTACGCCGACCGCGTCGGTGTCATCGACGAGCCCGACTGCGCGGACAACCTCGGTGACCTGACCTACGGAGAGGTCGCGCGGCGTGCTCGGGCCCTCCAGGCCGGGCTCGACGAGATGGGCATCGAGGCGGGGGAGCGGGTCGCTGTCGTCTCACCCAACGCCGGCCGCCTGCTCGAGCTCTTCTACGCCGTCCCGTCCTCCGGCCGAGTGCTGGTGCCGATCAACTTCCGGTTGCGCAGCGAGGAGGTCGAATACATCGTCGACCACTGCGGCGCTTCGGTGCTGCTCGTGGACCCCACCCTCGACGACGACCTGGGCACGGTGACCGCCAAGCACCGGCTGCTGCTCGGTGAGCAGAGCGACGAGGCGCTGCTGCGCTTCGACCGCGAACCGGCGCCCTGGGCCGATCCGGACGAAGACGCAACGGCGACGATCAACTACACGAGCGGCACAACCGCGCGGCCCAAAGGCGTCCAGATCACCCATCGCAACATCTGGGTCAACGCCGTGACATTCGGTCTGCACGCCGGCATCTCCGACTGGGACCGCTATCTGCACACGTTGCCGATGTTCCACTGCAACGGCTGGGGAATGCTCTACACCACCGCCGCCCTCGGCGTACCGCAGGTCGTCCTGCGCAAGGTCGACGGTCCGGAGATTCTCCGTCGGGTCGAACGCCACGGAGTCACGTTCATGTGCGCGGCGCCGGCGGTGGTCAACGCAGTGCTCGACGCGGGCAAGGAATGGGACGGCCCGGTGCCCGGCACCGGCCGCGAGACGCGGGTGATCTGCGCTGGTGCACCGCCGCCGACCAAGACGATCGAACGGATCGAGACCGAGCTCGGCTGGGAGTTCATCCAGATCTACGGCCTGACCGAGACCTCACCACTGCTCACCATCAACCGCAGGCGGCGGGAGTGGGCCGACCTGCCGATCGACCAGGCAGCGCAAAAGCTCGTCCGCGCCGGCGCCCCGGCCGTCGGCGTTCGCCTGCAGGAGAGCGAGGCAGGCGAGGTGCTCGCGCGCAGCAACGTGGTGCTGCAGGGCTACTGGCAGCAGCCGGAGGCCACCGCCGACGCTCTCGAGGGTGGCTGGTTCCACACCGGCGACGGCGGCTCGATGGACGACGAGGGCTACCTCACCATCTCCGACCGCAAGAAGGACGTCATCATCACGGGCGGCGAGAACGTCTCCTCGATCGAGGTCGAGGACTGCATCTACGGCCTCGACGGTGTCGCGGAGTGCGCGGTGATCGGCGTGCCGCACGAGAAGTGGGGCGAGACGATCAAGGCCATCGTTGTCGCGGCACCCGGCGCGTCGATCGACGAGGCGGCGGTCATCGCACACTGCAAGGCCAAGATCGCCGGTTACAAGGCGCCGACGTCCGTCGACCTCGTCGAGGCGATCCCGCGGACGGCGACGGGCAAGGTGCAGAAGTTCAAGCTGCGCGAGCCGCACTGGACGGGCCGCGACCGCCAGGTCAACTGACCCCCGACTTGTCAGACTGTGAGCACGCCAGGACGTGCTGTCGTTCTGACAAGTCGTCAGTCGGTACGACGGCGGCGGTGCAGGATGCCGGCCGTCGTCAGCAGCAGCAGAGCGGCGACCGGAAGTCCGACGGTCAGGCCGGTGTTCGCGAGACCACCGCTGCCACCACCGGCACCACGACCCTGCGTGCCGCCGCCTGAACCGTTCGCCGCGCTCGCGCACCACGGGTTGGTCGGCACACCGGCGCACGGGTCGGGCATCGTCTGCTCGGTCGGCAGCGCCTTGAGCTTGACGTTCGTCGTCTGCGGATACTGCGCCGGCACACCGGTTGGGGGCGCACAGTTGAACAGCAGCTGCGAGTCGCAGGAGACCTCGGCGATGAGGACCGACTCTTCGACGGCGTTCGTGGACGGCCACAGCGGAGCCGGGCAGGAGCCGTTCGTCGTGCCCAGCGTCGAGGGGGACTGGGTCAGCGGGCCGCCGGTGTCCGTGTTGTCGTGCCAGCAGTTGCCGGTCGCGGTCGGGTCCTCGGGGGCCGGCTGGGAGATGTCACCGACGTCGCCGTTGGTCGGGTTGCCGTAGCCGCCGTTGTTGCTGAACGTGTTGTGCGCGATCTCGTTGCCCCAGTCGCTGAAGTAGCAGGGCACCGTGCCGGTCATTCCCAACGCGGTCAAGTCGAAGTTCGGCGCTCCGCCTTGGCAGTGCTGCCCGATGGCGCTCGGCGGCACCTCGGTGTCGGGGTAAGGCACGGTCAGGATGCCCCAAGCCTTGTTGTTCGTGATCCGGTTGTGCACCAGCGTGTTGTTGCGACCGCCGGCCACGACCATCCCGGTGCCGACCGGCCCCGCGGCTGCCGAGCCCGCCTCGGGCACATTGGGGTTGTTGTTGTCGTGCACGTAGTTGTTGCGCCAGACCTCGCACGACGCCGTGCCGGTCGGCCCCTTCCCGGACGGGCAGGCGCCGTCCTGTGGCGACGGGGCGTCGTCGTTGTTCTGCGAGTTGCTGACGATGCCGGTCGCGTTCTGGTCCCACTCGCCGTTCTGGATGATCAGATGGCCGCCGGAGTTGGTGCCGGAATAACCGAGCGCGCTGTTCTCCGCATGTGGTCGGTCCAGCACGACGTTGCAGTCGGGACAGGCGCCGATGTAGTAGGCCGCGTCGTTCATGTTGCTCGCGTAGGTACGGGTGATCTTCCCGAACCCCTTGGCGTTGGAGACGAAGATGCCGTAGGTCGCCGCCGGATCGCTTGCCTGGTAGTAGGTCGTCGTCGCCGACAGGTAGCTGCCGTAGTAGGGGCCCATCGCGATCTTGCCGGTGCCGTCACCGCCGTTCCACCAGATCTGGTTGCCCTGGCCGAGGAAGTTGCAGGCGGTGAGGTTCTCGATCCACACGTTGTCGACCTTGGTCGCGACGATGCCGCTGCGGCCCACATGGCTGCCGGCGTGCATCGGCCCGAAGTCCTGGTCCGCACGTCGGGAGGAGCACGGCGCGGAACCGCGCTTGGTCCCGTCGACGACAACGCGGTTGCGGTTCATCCCCCGCAGGTGCAGACCGGGCACGTCGATCGTGACGGCCCAGCCCGACTCGCCGCCGGACGGCTTGTGGGTCGTGTAGTCCCCGCGCTCCTTCCAGTCGCCGGGACCGACCAGCACCCAGTCACCGCGATGCGCCGCATCGACGGCAGACTGGATCGACCCGAACGTGCCTTTGATCCCGTGCCACGAGCCCACCCGGAGCACCCGCGGCGATGCCGCGTGACCCGCTGACTGTGGCACCAGCGCGACGATGCCGGTGACCACGATGGTGGCGCCCATCGACCATCGGCTCACGCGCATCGTGCGACCTCCAGTAGTCCGACCTGAGCGAGACGCTACTCAGCCCCGGTTCCCTATGCTTGGCTGCGTGCCCACGCTGCCCCACTACCCGTTCTCGCTGCACCGACTCGACAACGGGCTGCGGGTCGTGGTGAGCGAGGATCATCTGGCGCCGGTGGTCGCTGTCAACGTCTGGTACGACGTGGGCTCCCGCCACGAGACTCCGGGTCGGACCGGCTTCGCCCACCTCTTCGAGCACCTGATGTTCCAGGGGTCGAAGAACGTCGGGCGAAGCGATCATTTCGGGCTCGTCTCCGAGGCGGGCGGCACGCTCAACGGCACCACCTGGTGCGACCGGACGAACTACTACGAGACGGTGCCGGCCAACCACTTCGAGACCGCGCTGTGGCTCGAGGCGGACCGGATGGGCGGCCTGCTCGACGCGCTCGACCAGGACAACCTCGACAACCAGCGTGAAGTGGTCAAGAACGAGAAGCGCCAGACCCGCGACAACCAGCCCTACGGCCGCTGGCTGGAGCTGTTCCACGAGCTCGCCTATCCGCCCGGCCATCCTTACCAGCACTCGACCATCGGCTCGATGGCCGACCTCGACGCCGCGTCGCTCGAGGACGCCCGAGCGTTCTACTCGACCTGGTACGCACCCGACAACGCCGTCCTGTCGATCGTCGGCGACGTCGAGACATCGGCCGCGATGGCCGCGGTCGAGCGCTACTTCGGCGGCATTCCGGCGAAGGGCAGCTTCCCGGAGCCGCCGCCGACGGCGGTGTCGCCGACGATCGGCACCGAGATCCGCCGCACGGTGCCCGACCGGGTGCCGGTGCCGCGCGTCTTCGTCGGCTATCGCTGCCCGCCGTTCGGCACACCCGACTTCGACGCGGTCGAGGTCTTGTCGACGGTGCTCGGCGGTGGCCGGGGCAGCCGGCTCTACAAGTCGCTGGTGCTCGACCGACCGTTGCTGCAGCCGCCGGACGGCAACGTGCTTTCTCCGTGGCCCTTCGTCGGCGGCGCCGCGCTGCTCATCGCTGACCTCCCGGCCCGCGAAGGCGTGGACGTCGCCGAGCTCGAGGAGGCTTACCACGAGATCGCGGCAGGCATCGTCGACGGCGTGACCGAGGACGAGCTGGAGCGGGCCCGGGCACTCATCACCAGCGACTGGCTGCATCACCTCGCGACCGTCGACGGTCGCGCCGA
>JAVEEH010000257.1 GCA_030840545.1 Frankiaceae bacterium
ATGGGCGTCGACCACACCGGCGCACTGCGGGTCACCGACGGCGTACAGGACCTCGACCGATCCATTTGTGTCGTGCTGTCGACCGCGCCGGGGGAGCGGGTGATGCGCCCGCAGTTCGGCTGCCGGATCTGGGAGCTGCTGTTCGAGCCCGTGACACCGACGCTCTACGGCTTGATGACCCAGGCGGTGCGCGACGCTCTCGCACAGTGGGAGCCACGGATCACCGTCGAAGCTGTCGACGTCGAGCAGGACAACTACGACCACTCGATGGTCCGCATCAACATCAGCTACGTGGTGCGCGCAACGAACGACCGGCGCAACCTCGTCTACCCGTTCTATGTGATCCCGCGCGAGGAGGGCTGAGATGGCGCTGCCCGTGCCGAATCTCGACGACCGGAAGTTCCAGGACATCGTCGACGAAGCCAAGCGACTGATCCCGCGCTACTGCCCGGAGTGGACCAACCACAACCTGTCCGATCCTGGTGTCGCGCTGATCGAGCTGTTCGCATGGATGAGCGAGATGGTGCTCTTCCGGCTCAACCAGGTGCCTGACCGGCTCTACGTCCACTTCCTCAACCTCGTCGGGATCGAGCCGTTCCCGCCATCGGTCGCGCGGGCCGATCTCACCTTCTGGCTGTCGTCCGTGCTCGACCAGTCGGTCACGGTGCCCGGGGGCACCCAGGTCGGCACCGCGGTCGCGACCGACCGCGACTCGGTGGTGTTCACGACGTCCCGTGACCTGGTGATCGCGACCCCGGTGCTTGATGCGGCTCTGACGGCACAGGCCGCGCGCGAGGAGCAGTTCACCAACGCCTGGGACGACCTGCGCTACGACGGGTCTGCTGTCACCTGCTTCAGCAGCGACCCGTTGACCCCCGGCGACGCGTTCTACCTCGGGTTTGAAACGAGCCTGGCCGGCACCGTCCTCCGGCTGGCGGTCAAGGCGAGCGCCGAGGGCATCGGCGTCGACCCTCGATTCCCGCCGCTGGCCTGGGAGGTCTGGTCCGGCGAGGCGTGGATCAGCACCCACGTCTACGACGACAGCACCGGTGGTCTCAACCGGGACGGCAACATCGTGCTGCTGGTCCCGCTCGCGCACGAGCCGCTCACGCTCGGTGGCACGCGCGACTACTGGCTGCGCGCCCGCCTGCTGACTCCGGCCGCCGGCCAGCCCATGTATCAGGCCTCACCGAAGGTGCGCGCTCTGACGGTGGATGCGCTGGGCGGGACGGTTCCGGCTGAGCACGCCGCGACTGTCGGCCTGGAGAGCCTGGGGCGCAGCAACGGAAAGCCTGCGCAGACCTTCGCCGTCGGCCGCGCGCCGGTGCTCCCGCGTCGAGCCGGTGAGACGGTGCGGGTCATCGACATCGACGGGGCGACGGACTGGCAAGAGGTCGAGGCCTTCACCGAGTCCGGTCCGCGCGACCAGCACTTCACCTGGGACAGCGCCACCGGCGAGGTCATCTTCGGCCCGCGCATCCGCTATCCCGACGGCAGCGTCGTCCAGCGAGGATCAGTGCCGCGCGACGGTGCCGAGATTCTCGTCACCGGCTACCGCTTCGGCGGTGGGGCAGCCGGCAACGTCGGTGCCGGCAGTCTGACGGTTCTCCGTACGACCGTGCCGTTCGTCGACCGCGTCGCCAACGTCCGGCCCAGCGTCGGCGGCGTCGACGCGGAAAGTGTCGAGGACGCGAAGCAACGTGGTCCGCTCACGATCCGCACGGGCCAGCGGGCTGTGACCGCCGGCGACTTCGAGCGGTTGACCAGGGAGACGACCACCGAGGTTGCGCGGGCTCGCTGCCTCGCGGCGACGACACCGGGAGCCCCGGTGCGGGTGCTCGTCGTGCCCGAAGTCCGCACTGCACCCGAGACGCATCAGCTCGACGACTTCGCGATCTCCGACACGTTGCTGGCCCAGATCCAGAACCATCTCGACGAGCGGCGCGTCGTCGGCACGGCCGTCGAGGTCGGAACGCCCTACTACCAGGGCGTGAGCGTCGCGGCGCTGCTGCGGGCGATGCCGGGACGTCCGGCGACACTGGTGCGCCAACGCGCGATGGACCTGCTGTGCCGTTACCTCAACCCGCTGACCGGTGGGCCGGACGGTGACGGCTGGCCGTTCGACGCCGACCTCAACAGTGCCGCGATCGCCCAGATGCTCGAAGCCGTCGAAGGCGTCGAGCGGGTCGAGGAAGTCCTCCTGTTCGAGTACGACCTGCGCAACCGGCGCCGGCTCGGCGCCGGCCGCGACGTGCTGCCGCTCGACCGACACTCGCTGTTCCTGTCCGCCGACCATCAGGTGATCGTGCGATGAGACGCGACGACTGGATGCTGGCGCAGCTGCCCATCGGAATGGTTGAGGACGACTTCTTCTCGAGGTTCGTCTCGATCTTCCAGGAGGTCGCGGGCACCCTGCTGGATGGTGCCGACAACATCGACAACGTCGTCGACATGACAGTCACGCCGGAGCCGATGTTGCGCTGGATGGCCGGGTGGATCGGCGTACCGGGTCTCGACCCGACGCTGCCCCATGCCCAGCAGCGTCAGATCGTCCGGACCTACGCCGAGCTGTTGGCCTGGCGAGGCACCCGGCGCGGGCTGCAGCGGTATCTCGAGCTGGTCAGCGGTGCACCGGTGCTGATCGAGGACGGCGGCGGGGTCTTCGGCGAGGGCCTCGCCCCGGACCGGCCGGCGTGGGCGAGACTGCATGTGACGTCGACGGGATGGCTCACGGACGAAGACTTCGTGGAGCTGGTCCGGGACGAGGTCCCGGCCAACGTGGCCGTGGAGATCTGGGTCGGGGGAAACAGGCTGTGGCCGCAGAACGTCGACGCCGTGCTGACACTGCCCGACAGTCGGGCGATCCCCTCGACGGTGACGGAGGACGTGACGCCGTGAGCAAGCACCGGGCAGACACGACGGCACTCGTTCCCTTGCCGGCACCCGTGCCGTCGGATCAGGAGCTGACGGGCGACGAGATCCTGACATTCGACCCACAGGCGGCCGTGGCGACGACCGTGGTGTCCGTGGACCCCGCCGATGCCACTGAGGAGGCGCCGACACCGGCGGCGCCGGTGGGCGTCGTGCCGGACAACGTGCTCGAGACGACGTGCCCCAACTGTGGGCACACCGGCCACGTCGACTTCGCCCGCCGCGAGGCCGCCGGCTTCTGCGGCACCTGTGACTTCCCGCTGTTCTGGTCTCGCGACCGGGTGGTCCTCCCCAGCAACGGCGCGCAGGACGAGAGTGGGTTGCGACGGCTGCCCGGCACAGCCGGCCGCGCCGCGCTTGCCTCGCTGCTGTGTCCGTCCTGCCGGGAGCCCAACCCGGCAACCGGCGTCAACTGCATGCGCTGCGGCTCACTGCTGCACCCGGTGGCGCCGGAACCCGTCGTGGTGGTTGTCGCGCCCGAGCCCGAACCCGAGCCGGTCGTCGACCAACGGTCGTGGATGCCCTACATCATCGCGGGTGCGCTCGCGCTGGTGGCTCTCGTCGCTGTTCTGGTGCTCCTCTACCGCTGAGCCGGCCGCCGCGCGGTGACCAGCCAGGCGGCTGCGTTGAGCCGCACGCCGTCGGACTGAGTGTGGGTCTGGTAGGCCTGGCGCAGGGCCGTCAGCGCCGCTGAGCGCTGCGAGGCGTCGGCGTTGCCCAGCAACATGCGGCCAAACGTGTCCGCGGAGGTGAACTCCACCGCGCCTTCGGCTGTGCGTGCGCCGCCGACGGGCACAGTGGTCTGAAGATCCTCGATCGCGACGTCGCTCCAGCCGGCCGTCGTCAACACGGACCGGATCCGATCGGCGTCGCCGAATGCGAAGGGCCCCGGAGCGCCCGGGGGAGGCAGCGTCGGCGCGCCGACGTGCGGCACCATGGCGGCGATGGGCACCGTCACCCACTCGTTGCTCGTCGCGGCCTGCCAGGCCACGAACGCCAGCCGGCCGCCGGGTCTGCTTGCACCCAGCAGGTTGGTGAACGCGGCAATCGGATCGGCGAAGAACATGACACCGAACCTGCTGATGATGGCGTCGAAACCCGATGACGGAAATGCATGGTCCTGAGCGTCGGCCTCCAACACATCCACCTGGCCCAGGCTCGCTGCTGCGGCGCGACGAGCGGACAGCGCGACGAGCTCGACGGCAACGTCAACGCCGACGACTGATCCCTGCGGCCCGACCTGTTGGGCCGCTTGCAACGTCAGCTGTCCCGCACCACAGCCGACGTCGAGGACGCGTTCGCCCGCCGTCAGTCCGGCGGCCCGCAGGACTTGCTCGCCGAGCTCACCGAGCATGGCGTCGTACATCTCGGGGCGGCTCGACCACCCCATGCTGGCCTCGCTGTTCCAGAGCGCCACCATCTCGCTGTTACTCGTCACAGGTCATTTCACCACGGCCGCTCCGCATCGACCGCGGACGAGGGGCTGGCCTCGCGCCGGTCAGGGGGTGACCACGACGTGGAGGACCCACATCCGGACGGGGATCATGCATCGTGGCTGAGCATGCAGGCAGGCCGCGTCGGTGACGGCGGTGATGTCGGTCCGGCCGGGGTGTTGGGCGAGGAAGTCGGCCTGCGCAGCTTGGTCACTCGGGTAACCACCGCTGGATCGGGTGCGCCGCAGCACCTCACCCGCAGCTGCGGGCTGGCGATAGCCCTCGACTCCGCCGCCGTTCGGAAGCGTCACGTGGAGCGGCTGCCCCACCCGGAGATGCAGTGTCCGGCCGCTGTCCCGTTCCTGGACGTGCCGTCGATCGAGGCGGTGCCGTGGGTCTGGCGATGGTGAACCGGGGCCGGACGTCCCCACCACCCTCCCGACTCCCGAGCCACCGGCGATGGGCGGGCTGCTGCGTCCAGCATCGACGAGTGGCGATCCCTGCCCGTTCGCGCAGGCAGCCGCCAGCAGCACCGTCAACACGGTCAGGAAGCGTCGCACGCCCATCAGACGCAGGATCGGGCCAGTCGGTTGCGCGCAGCAAGACAGGTGCCGGCCACGCGGGTGGGGAAGCCGACCCGGCGTCAGTGGATCGTCACCGTCACGGTCACGTTGTTGGTGCCGGACGTTGGTGTGACGCTTTCCGTGCCATCGGCACCCTGGACCACCGGCGTGCCTGCTGGCGGTGGCCCGGACGCCGCGCGGTGG
>JAVEEH010000234.1 GCA_030840545.1 Frankiaceae bacterium
GTGCGGGGCTACAACGTCATGAGCGGCTACTGGGACGACCCGGAGGCCACCGCGGAGGCGGTCGACGAGGACGGCTGGCTGCACACCGGCGACGTCGGCGTCCTCGACGAGCACGGCAACCTGCGCATCACCGACCGGCTCAAGGACATGTACGTCGTCGGTGGCTTCAACGCCTACCCCGCGGAGATCGAACAGGCGCTGGCCGCACACCCGGCGATCGCCGAGTCGGCCGTCGTCGGTGTGCCCGATGAGCGGCTCGGCGAGGTGGGCCACGCCTTCGTCGTCGCGCGGCCGGGAGTCGAGCTCGACCCGGACGACGTCATCGCCTTCGCCCGCGAGCGGATGGCCAACTACAAGGTTCCGCGGGCCGTCGAAGTGGTGGAATCGTTGCCACGCAACGCCTCCGGCAAGGTGCTCAAGTTCCGGCTGCGGCAGACGGTGACGACCGCATGAGCGAGGCAGGCTTCGACGCCGGCAAGTTCCGGCACGTGCTCGGGCACTTCCCGACCGGTGTCGCGGTCGTCACCGGTGTCGACGCCGAGGGCAGGCCCGCCGGCATGGCGGTCGGGTCCTTCTCCTCGGTGTCGCTCGACCCGCCGCTCGTCGCGTTCATGCCCGACAAGCTGTCGTCGAGCTGGCCCCGGTTCAGTGACACCGGGTCGTTCTGCGTCAACATCCTCGGCGCGGAGCAGGAGTCGATCTGCCGCGCGTTCGCGATGCGCGGCGGTGACAAGTTCGCCGACCTCGACTGGAGTCCGGCCGGCTCCGGCGCGCCCATCATCGACGGGGTGCTCGCCTGGATCGACTGCGACACCGAAGTCGTGCACGAAGCGGGCGACCACTACATCGTCATCGGCCGGGTGCGCGCACTGGACATCGGCACGCCGGCCCTGCCGCTGGTCTTCTTCCAGGGTGGCTACGGCCGGTTCTCCTCGTTGTCGCTGGCGGCCTGGGAGAGCGACCTCGGCGTGCAGATGCGATCCGCCGACCTCGCCCGGCCGCACATGGAGGCACTCGCCGAGGAGCTCGACGTCGAGTGCGTCGCCAGTGCTGTGGTCGGTGAGGAGATGGTGCTGGTCGCTCGCGCGGGCACGCTGGGCAGCGCAAAGCTGCCGACGGCGGTCGGGCAGCGCATCCCGTTCGAGCCGCCGATGGGCACCGCCTTCGTCGCATGGGCGTCGGATGCGGCACGGGAGGCCTGGCTGCGACGGCTGGGGGCGCAGGTGCCGGCCGACACGCGGTCGACGTTGGAGCAGACGCTCGGACAGGTCCGTGCAGCCGGCTACTCCGTCGGCCGCGGGCACCGGTGGCACTCCCAAGCAGCCCAGGTGCTGTCCCGCGATCAGCCCGACCGGCACCGGGACGAGACCGCGCAGGAGCTGCACCGGCTCATCGCGCTGCTGCCAGCCGACTACGAGTCGCCGGACATCGACGCCGACGATGTGCGCACGGTGTCGACACCGGTGTTCGGTCCTGGCGGTTCCGTCGTACTCGTCCTCTCGGTGACCGTGCCGGGCCGGCGGTCGCTCGGCTCCGACCTGCCTTGGACGGTCGAGCGGCTGCGCACCGCCGCCGCGGCCGTGACCAAGGCGCTCGAGGGGGAGGGTTGATGAGGAACGTCGACATCGCATCGATCCTGCTGCGCGCCGCACTGGCGATCACGATGTTCGCCCACGGGTGGAACCACGCCTTCCGCGGCGGCAAGCTGGCCGGGACGGGGCGTTGGTTCGAGTCGATCGGCATCCGGCCCGGCCGGGTGCACGCCCTGCTCGCGACGTTGACCGAGCTGGGAGTGGCGCCGCTGCTCGCCCTGGGCCTGCTCACGCCGCTCGCTGCAGCCGGAGTGCTCGGCGTGATGGTCGTGGCGCTCATCGCCAACCACCTGAAGAACGGCTACTTCATCTTCCGGCCGGGTGAGGGCTACGAGTACGTGCTCTTCATCACGCTGACGGCGCTCGCGCTCGGCGCGCTCGGTGGTGGCGGCTGGTCGCTCGACCGGTTGCTCGCGGACCACTCGTCGGACCTCGCCCGCTGGCTCGCGGGTTGGCGCGGGCTGGGCGTCACAGCACTCGCCGGCGGCGGCGGGGCCGGGCTGCTGCTGGTCACCTGCTGGCGCCCGAACCGGACTGGCTGATGCGTTCTCAATACGTTACGATCCCTAACGAAACTAGCGGCAAGGCGGAGGAGCACTGATGGAGTTCGGTCTGTTCATCCAGAACTACGTGCCCAACCATCGGCGCGAGCACGACCCGGACGCCGAGCACCATGCGATCTTCGAGGACCTCGAGGCGGTGATCGCCGCGGACAAGGCCGGCTTCAAGTTCGTCTGGATCACCGAGCACCACTTCCTCGACGAGTACTCCCACCTGTCCGCCAACGACGTCGTCGCCGGCTATCTGGCGGCCAAGACCGAGCGCATCCACATCGGCGGCGGCATCTTCAACCCGTTGCCGGCCGTCAACCACCCGGCCAAGCTCGCCGAGCGGGTCACCTATCTCGACCACGTGACCGAGGGCCGGGTCGAGTTCGGCACCGGCCGTGGCGCCGGCTCGCACGAGATCCTCGGCTTCCTCCAGCACCTCGGCGTCACCGACACCAACGAGACGAAGGAGATCTGGGAGGACGTCATCCGGGAGTTCCCGAAGATGTTTACCCAGGAGACCTACGAGGGTTACCAGGGCAAGTACTGGTCACTGCCGCCGCGCAAGATCCTGCCGCGTCCGTTCGGTCCCGCGCACCCCGCGATGTGGTACGCCGCGGGCAACCCGCCGTCCTACGAGATGGCCGGCCGGATGGGTCTCGGCGTGCTCGGCTTCTCCCTCGACCGGTGGGACAAGGTCGAGAAGCTGCGCAAGTCCTACAAGGACGGCATCGCCAACGCCGAGCCGATCGGTGCGTTCGCCAACGACAACATCATGAGCTGCATCGCGGCCTACGTCGCCGAGGACAAGCAGACGGCCTTCCAGTCCTACGTCGACGCCCGACCCAACTATCTCGTGTCCAACGTCTACCGCTATCACGACACGTTCCCGGCGCCGGACTGGATGCCGAAGTGGCCGCAGACGCTGCCGGAGCCCAACCTCGAGATGGCACAGATGGCGTCGGAGTTCGGCGGCATCGTGATGGGCGACCCTGACGACGCTCTGCGGCAGTGCAAGAAGTGGGAGGAGACCGGGATCGACCAGCTGGTCTTCGGCATCGGCCCGGCGCCGATCGAGGACACGATCAGGACGATCGAGCTGCTCGGCAAGCACGTCATCCCCAAGATCGACACGGATCCCGTCGTGTCGACGACCCGCTACCGTCAGCAAGCAGCCGGCTAACCCGGCCCCGGCTGACGGGGGGCAGCAGCATCTCGGTCCGTGGGCTGGTCGCCGTCGTCGAGGACGACCCCGTCCTGCGCCGCAACCTCGTGCGCGGGCTCGCCGCCGAGGGCTTCGAGGTGATCTGGAGCGCGGCTGACGGCCACTCCGCCCTGCAGTCCGCGGAGCGGGCCCCGGCCCGCGCCGACGTGATCGTGCTGGACCTCGGGTTGCCCGACGCCGACGGGCTGGACGTGCTCGGTGCGCTGCGGGCGCGGGGGGTCGACGCACCGGCGTTGGTGCTGACCGCCCGCTCCGCCCTGAGCGACCGGCTGCAGAGCTTCGGCGCCGGAGTGGACGACTACCTGCTCAAGCCGTTCGACTTCGCCGAGCTGTCGGCCCGGCTCGACGTGCTCGTCCGCAGACATCGACCGGAGCCGCAGCACGACGTCTTCACCCTCGACCCGGTCAGCCACAGTCTCAGTGGCCGCGACCAGTCGGTCTCACTCAGCCCCACGGAGTACCGCCTGCTCGCGACGTTGCTCGTCCGCCGGGGCCACGTCGTACGACGTGCGACGCTCATCTCCTCGGCCTGGCCACCCGGTGCGATCGTCAAGGAGAACACGCTGGACGCCTTCATCACCCGGTTGCGGCGGGCGCTTCGCGTCGTCGAAGCCGAACCTCGGATCGAGACGGTGCGCGGCGTCGGCTACCGGTTGACCTGATGCGCGGCCACCTGATCCGGACCTCCGCGATCATCGTCGCGGTCGCACTCGCTGTGCTGACGTTCGGCTTCTGGTGGGTGCTGCACGAGCGCCTGCACACTGCGGTCGGCGAGGTGCTGCGGCAGCGAAGTCGCGCGGCCTCGGCTCTCGTCGTCCTGGTCCACGGCAAGCTGGCCGTCGAGGAGACGGCCGGCGACGAGGCGATCGAGACCGGGTTCTGGCTCTATGACAGCGCTGGTCACGCGGTGGCCCACCCGGCAACCCGACCGGAGGTGCGAGCCGTCGCGGCGGCCCTCGGTCGGCTTGGCCAGGGCGACCGCGTTGTCGCCGGAACCCGGCTGCTCGCGACACCGGCGGTCCTGCGTGGACGGCCGGTCGGCGTCATCGTCGTCGGTGAACCGTTGCGGGCGTTCCAGGACACCGAGCGGCTGGCCCTGGTCGCGGCCCTGGTGCTGGACGCGGTCGTTCTGGCCGGCGCCGTGCTGCTCACCCGCCGCAACGTGTCGAACGCACTCCTGCCCGTCGCGAGGATGACCGCAGCCGCGCAGGACTGGAGCGAGCACGACCTCGACCGCCGGTTCGACCTCGGGCCGCCGAGCGACGAGCTGAGCAGCCTGGCGGCGACGCTGGACTCGCTGTTGGGCCGGTTGTCGTCGGTGCTGCGGCACGAGCAGCGACTGACGGCGGAGATCGCGCACGAGATCAAGACGCCGCTCGCCCGGATGCGGAGCACGGCCGAGATCGCAGCCCGGCATGGCACCGAGGCCGACCGGCTCGAAGCGCTGGCCGAGGTCGAGGCCGAGACGGTCGGGCTGGCTGCGATCGTCGACACGCTCCTCGCGGCGCACTCCGAAGCCGCCGGCCACGCCGGCGAGTGCGATCCCGGGATGCTGGCCTCGCACGAGCTGCTGGTGCTGGCCGACCAGCATCCCCAGCTGCACTTCGACGTGATCGCCGTCGATGCCGGCGTGCTCGCCGGCTGCGATGAGGACATCTGCCGCCGAGCGCTGGCGCCGATCCTCACCAACGCCTGTCGGCACGCTCGCAGTCGCGTCACCGTGACGGTCACCCGCGACGGAGCGTCAGTGTTCATCCAGGTCGACGACGATGGTCCGGGTTTCGCGGAGGACGAAGTGGTCCGCGTCTTCCAGCCGGGCTTTCGCGGCCGGAGTGTGGCCGGCTCCGGGTCGGGCCTCGGGTTGCCCCTCGCGCGGCGCCTCGCCCGTGCCGTCGGTGGTGACGTGCACGTGTCGCCGGGTCCGGGCGGTCAGGTCCGGCTGCGGCTGCCGTCGACGTGACGCCTGTCGTCCGGGGTGTGCACAGCGAACGTTCAGGAAGACGAGGCACGATGGGGCCATGATCGAGGCGCGCGGCCTGACGAAACGCTACGGCGCCAAGCTGGCCGTGGACGATGTGACCTTCACCGTCCAGCCGGGTGTCGTGACCGGGTTCCTCGGGCCGAACGGCGCCGGCAAGTCCACGACGATGCGCATGATCATCGGGCTGGACGCTCCCACCGCGGGGACCGTCACCGTCGGCGGCAAGCCCTACCGCGACCATCCGGCGCCATTGCACGAGGTCGGTGCGCTGCTCGAAGCGCGTGCGGTGCACACCGGCCGTTCGGCGTACAACCACCTGCTCGCACTGGCGCAGACGTCCGGCATCCCCCGGTCCCGCGTCGATGACGTGATCGAAGCCGTCGGTCTGCAGGATGTCGCCCGCAAGCGGGCCGGCTCGTTCTCCCTCGGGATGGGTCAGCGGCTGGGCATCGCGACCGCGCTGCTCGGGGACCCCGAGGTCTACGTCCTCGACGAGCCGGTCAACGGCCTGGACCCGGAAGGGATCCGCTGGATCCGCGACCTGCTGAAGAGTCTGGCTGCGCGCGGCCGCACCGTCTTCGTCTCCTCGCACCTGATGAGCGAGATGGCGTTGACGGCCGAGCACCTGATCGTCATCGGTCGCGGCCGGCTCATCGCCGACACCAGCGTCGAGGAGTTCATCGCCGGTGCGTCTCGCAACCTCGTGCGGGTCAGGACGACCGATCCCTCGAGGCTCCGCGCTGTTGTCGAAGGGCCCGACGTCGCCGTCAGCACGGCCGACGACGGCGCACTGATGGTCAGCGGTCTCACCACCGACCAGGTGGGAATCGCCGCCGCCGGCGCCGGCCTGACCTTGCTGGAGCTGTCCCCGCTGCAGGCGTCGCTGGAAGAGGCGTTCATGGACCTCACCGGCGACTCGGTCGAATATCACGCAGGCCAGGAAGGCGTCCGATGACCGTCATGACTCAGCGCGTCACCCAGGCCAGGGTGGTGCAGTCGGAGTGGACGAAGCTGCGGTCGCTCCGGTCGAGCGTGTTGTCGCTGCTGGCGGCGGTCGTTTTCATCATCGGCTTCTCCGCCCTCGTGCCGGCGGTGATCGCGGCGCACTGGCCGCCGCACGACCCGGCGGATCGCCTCGGTTTCGACCCGACCTCCGTGAGCCTTGCCGGCGTCTTCCTTGCCCAGCTCGCCATCGGCGTCCTGGGGGTGCTGCTCGTCACCGGTGAATATGCAACCGGCATGATCCGCGCCACGTTCGCCGCGGTTCCCCGCCGGTTGCCGGTGCTGTGGGCCAAGGCGGCGGTGTTCGCCGCCGCGGCGCTGGCGGTCACCGTGCCCGCGGTGATCGTCGCGTTCCTGATCGGGCAGTCGATCCTGTCCTCCCAGCACATCCAGACGTCACTCGGCCAGCCCGGGGTGCTGCGCGCCGTGATCGGGACGTCGCTCTACCTGACGGTTGTCGGTGTGCTGGGTCTCGCGCTCGGCGCATTGCTGCGCAACACGGCCGGTGCCATCGCGACGCTCTTCGGCTCGTTGTTCGTGCTGCCGGTGATCGTGCACTTCCTGCCGTCGACATGGTCGGACCACATCAACAAGTACCTGCCCAGCGAGGCGGGCCAGGCGATGACGCGGGTGCACCACGAGGCCAACACGCTCTCGCCTTGGGTGGGCCTGCTCGTCTTCGTTCTCTACGCCGTGGTCGCCCTGGCGGCGGCCGCGGTGCTGATGCGCCGCCGCGACACCTGATCTCTCGCAGCGGCTCAGCCCGCGGTCATGCCGCCATCGCTCGACACCACTGTGCCGTGGATGTTGCGCGCCTCGTCACTCGCGAGGAAGGCGAAGAGGCCGGCCATGTCATCCGGGCTGGCCAGGCCGCGGTGGCCGGTGTAGCGCATCACCAGGTCCCAGTCGACGTCAGGCGGCATCTGGTAGCCGTGCACCAGCCCGGTTTCGACGCCGCCGGGTGCGATGCCGACGACCCGCAGCGGTGTCTTGAGGTGCTCCATGGCGAGCGCTTTGGTCAGCTGGACGACCGCACCTTTCGTCATGCAGTAGACGACGGTGTAGGCCTGGCCGATGAGGCCGGCGTTGGACGCGACGTTGACGATGACGCCGCCGTCGTGAAGCAGGTGCGGGATCGCGGCCTGGGCCATGAAGAAGTAGCCGTCGACGTTGACGGCCATCATCTGGCGGTAGGCCGACTCGGTGACGTCCGCGAAGTGCTCGCCGCGGGCGATGCCCGCGACGTTGCCAAGGATGTCCAACCGCCCGAATCGTTGCAGTGCATCCGCCACAGCGGCCCGGCACTGTGCGGCACTGGTCACGTCGCATCGTGCCGGTGTGACGCGCCCGCCGCCGCCGGCCGCGGTCTCGGCCAGACCGGCCTCGTCGATGTCGAGCGCCAGCACATCGGCGCCCTCTGCGCCCAGTCTCAGCGTGACAGCCCGGCCGA
>JAVEEH010000238.1 GCA_030840545.1 Frankiaceae bacterium
CGACCCTCGTCCCGACCCGCGCTCGCTCTGGCAGCCGCACGGCGTCCACGGGCCGTCCCGCCTCTACGACCACCACGAGTTCGCCTGGCACGACCAGGAGTGGCGCGGGCGGATGCTGCCCGGAAGCGTGCTCTACGAGCTGCACGTCGGAACATTCACGACCGAAGGCACGCTCTACTCCGCGATCGAACGACTCGATCATCTCGTCGAGCTCGGCATCGACGCGGTCCAGCTGTTACCGCTCGCCGCATTCGACGGGCCCCACGGCTGGGGCTACGACGGCGTCGACCTCTACGCCGTCCACGAGCCCTACGGCGGGCCCGACGCGTTGAAGCGGTTCGTCGACGCCTGCCACTCCCGTGGACTGGGTGTCGTGCTCGACGTCGTCTACAACCACCTGGGGCCGAGCGGCAACCACCTCGCCGAGTTCGGGCCCTACTTCACCGACACGCACTCCACTCCGTGGGGTGCGGCTGTCAACCTCGACGCCCCCGGGTCGGACGAGGTCCGGCAGTGGATCATCGACAACGCGCTGTCCTGGCTGCACGACTTTCACATCGACGGGTTGCGGCTCGACGCCGTGCACGCACTGGTGGACACCCGTGCGATGCACATCTTGGAGGAGCTGGCCTTCGAGGTAGAGGCGCTCGGCGCGCACGTCGGGAAGCCCCTGTTCCTGATCGCCGAGTCCGATCTCAACGACCCGCGGCTGGTGCGTGCGCGCGAGGCCGGCGGTCACGGTCTGCACGCCCAGTGGGCCGACGACGTGCACCACGCACTGCACGCGACCCTGACCGGCGAGCGCCAGGGCTACTACGTCGACTTCGGGTCGTTGGAGACCCTCGCTGAGTCGTTGCATCGGGTGTTCGTCCACGCCGGCACGGTGTCGACGTTCCGGGGTCGCCACCACGGCCGTCCGTTCGACCCGTCGGTGACGCCGGGCTGGAGGTTCGTCACCTACCTGCAGAACCACGACCAGGTCGGCAACCGCGCCGCCGGCGATCGACCTTCCGTCACCCTGTCGGTCGGGCTGCAGAAGGTGGGCGCGGCGCTGCTGCTCTGCTCGCCCTACACGCCGATGCTGTTCATGGGCGAGGAGTGGGGTGCCACCACTGCGTGGGAGTTCTTCACGTCGTTCTCCGATCCGGCGCTGGCGGCGGCCGTTCGCGAGGGACGCCGGGAAGAGTTCGGGGCACATGGATGGTCCGAGGCCATCGGGTCGCCCGGCGACGGGAACCTGCCCGACCCACAGGATCCGGCGACCTTCGAGCGGTCCCGGCTCGACTGGGCCGAACCCGACAAGGACACACACCACGAGGTGCTCGAGTGGCATCAGCACCTGCTCGTGCTGCGCCGGGCCCGGGCGGAGCTGACCGACGGCCGGCTGGACCGGGTGCACTGCGCCTACGACGAGCAGGACCGCTGGTTCGTGCTCTACCGGGGGCAGCTGGCTGTTGCCTGCAACCTGGCGGCCGAGCGGCAGACGGTGCCGCTGGAGGGCGCTCCGATGGGGGTCCTGCTCGCCTCGGCGGGGGGCTTCGTCTTCCGCACCGGGGAGATCGATCTGGAGCCCGAATCCGTCGCAATTGTCACGATTGCTCCTTGACGGGCCAGACCTGCCTTGAGGCCGTCGTAACCGATCCGTTACCTTGGAGTGGCCCGAGCCAACCGCCCGGGCCTGTGCGGCGGAGCGCCGAAGCCTGTCACCGCTCGCGCAGAGGACCGAACCACGACAGGCGCGGGGGACCCACGTCTCCTGGGGTGAAGCCAACACAACCGTTGGCCGGGCCAACCCTTCGGCCCGAACCCGTCAGCTCACCTCGCAGGCGCTGCGAAGGGAAGCAACCGCATGCGCTCAGCGCGCTATGAGGGGCGTCATCGCGCCCCGACCCAGACAGCACGCATCGTCGCCCGCTCCACCGCAGGGGCCACGGCCTTCGCACTCCCGCTCGTCGGGATGACGGCCGCCCACGCTGCCACCGAGGAGCAGTGGGACAACGTCGCCCACTGCGAGTCCGGCGGCAACTGGCACACCAACACCGGCAACGGCTACTACGGCGGGCTTCAGTTCACCCAGTCGACCTGGTCGGGCTACGGCGGCCAGGCTTACGCGCCGCGTGCCGACGAGGCCACCAAGAGCGATCAGATCACGGTGGCCAACCGCGTCCTCGCGAAGCAGGGCTGGGGTGCCTGGCCCGTGTGCTCGCGTTACGCCGGGCCGGCGCACGTCGAGCAGTGGACCGCACGCCCGGTGCACCCGCAGGCAACGGCCGCGTCGCGCGGCAGCAGTCGAAGCCCCTACCACCACCAGGGGACGAGGGCGATGTACGTCGTCCGGTCGGGTGACTCGCTGTCGTCGATCGCGACGAAGCACAACGTCACCGGTGGCTGGCGCAAGCTCTACCGGGTCAACCGCACGCTCATCGGCCGCAACCCGGACCTGATCCGGACCGGCATGCACCTGCACATCCCTGCCTGACCCGCGCCACGAGGGAGACTGGGCGGCATGCGCCGCTTGATCCCCGACCCCGCGACGGTTGACGACCTGCGGGCGGCTTACGCCGTTCCCGCGGGTCGTCACCTGCGCGTCAACTTCGCGGCGAGCGTCGACGGTGCCGTCACCGTCGACGGCACGTCGAAGGGTTTGTCCAGCACGGCGGACCGTGAGCTTTTCCACCTGCTGCGCTCGATGGCGGACGTCATTCTCGTCGGCGCCGGCACGGTGCGGGCGGAGAACTACGGAGGCGCTCGCGAGTTCGACGGTCACGCTCCCCCGATCGCCGTCGTCACCCGCTCGTTGAACCTCGACCCGAGCGCCCGGCTGTTCACCGACACCCGCGTCCGCCCCATCGTCGTCACCTGCGCGGCCCCGCCGGACCGGCTCGCCGTCTTCGAGCGGCTGGCCGACGTCGTGGTCGCGGGCGACGAGGACGTCGACATCGCACGCGCGCTGGACCTGCTCGCCGACCGCGGCCTCGCGCACGTCCTCTGCGAAGGCGGCCCGCACCTGTTCGGATCGCTCGCCGCCGCGGACGCGCTGGACGAGCTGTGCCTGTCGCTCGCACCGGTCATCGCCGGTGGCACCGCGGGTCGCATCGTCGCCGGCCTGCAGTCACCGGTGCCGGACGAGATGCATCTGGAGCACGTGCTGGAGGACGCCGGGCATCTGTTCCTGCGTTACTCCACAGGCAGCGGCCGGGCCGGCCCGGTCCACAGCCCTTAGCGCGACACCCAGCCATCGGCGTGGGAACAGCGATCCTCGCCGGGTCGAAGTTCCCGATCCGGAGGTGTCGCTCGATGCGTCGCACCACGCTGCCGCTGCTCGCCACTGTCTGCCTGCTGGCGGTCACGTCGCCCGCCATCGGCCTGTCGGCCCCGACCACGACCACGACCACGACCACCCATCAGGTGCCGGTGTGCAAGCGGGCGCCACACGGCCGGGTCGGCTGTTTCGCCATCCGGGTCGACCGGGTCACCCGCGGTCGGATCCGCCACTCGGCGTCGCCGGTCGGCTACGGACCCACGGACCTCCGGGCCGCTTACGGCTTCCCGGTCACGGGCAATGTTGCCGGGCAGACCGTCGCCATCATCGATGCCTACGACGACCCGTCGGCCGAGGCCGACCTGGCCGTCTACCGGGCCCAGTTCGGCCTGCCGGCCTGCGGGTCGCGCGACGGCTGCTTCCGCAAGGTCGATCAGGACGGGGGCAGCACCCAGCCTGCCCCGGACCCCGGGTGGGCCCAGGAGATCTCGCTCGACCTCGACATGGTCTCGGCCGTGTGCCCGGACTGCCACCTGCTCCTCGTGGAGGCCACCAGCAGCTCGCAGGCCAACCTCGGGGCCGCGGTCGACACTGCCGTCCGGCTTGGAGCCGATGCTGTGAGCAACAGCTATGGCGGCCCGGATGCCTCGGACCGTTCTTACGGGCGGCACTACCACCATCCCGGTGTGGCCGTCACCGCCTCGGCCGGCGATAGCGGTTACGGCGTGTCCTACCCGGCGTCCTCGCGCTGGGTGACCGCCGTGGGCGGCACGACGTTGCGACCGTCCACCCGGGCCAGGCGTGGCTGGAGCGAGAGTGTGTGGTCCGGCACGGGCAGTGGCTGTTCGATCCCCAACACCGCGACCTGGCAGTCGTCGGCGCTGACCGGCTGCGACGGTCGGGCGGTTGCCGACGTCGCTGCCGTGGCCGATCCGGCCACCGGGGTTGCCGTCTACGACAGCTTTGCGAACGACGGCAGCAGCGGATGGCTGACCTTCGGCGGCACCAGCGTCTCCGCACCGGTCGTCGCGGCGGCGTTCGCCCTCGCCGGCAACACCGCTGACGTGATGGACGGCTCTTACGTCTGGAACCACCACCGTGGCGGCGTCTACGACATCACCAGCGGGTCGAACGGCTCCTGTCCGTCAACTCGTTGGTGCACGGCTCACTACGGCTGGGACGGCCCGACCGGCTGGGGATCGCTGATCGGCCTCAGCGCCGTTTGACACAGTGGCGGCATGCACCTGCCTGTGATGCCACCGGTCAAGCCGATGCTCGCCAAGTCGGTCAAAGAGATGCCGCTTGCTGCGGATGTTCCGGGTGGGGTGCTCTACGAGCCGAAGTGGGACGGCTTCCGCTGCATCGTCTTCCGCGATGGTGACGAGGTCGAGCTCGGCTCGCGCAACGAGCGGCCGTTGACACGCTATTTCCCGGACATCGTGGACGCAGTCAAGAATGCGCTGCCGACCCGATGCGTTGTCGACGGCGAGATCGTGATCGCGCGAGCGGGCCGGCTCGACTTCGAGTCGCTGCAGCTGCGGCTGCATCCCGCAGAGTCGAGAGTGCGCAAGCTTGCGGCGGAGATTCCGGCAGAGTTCGTTGCCTTCGACCTGCTGGCGCTCGGCGCTGACTCGCTCGTCGAGCGACCGTTCGGCGAGCGTCGTGCGCTGCTCGAGGGCGCGCTGCACCCGACGTCGTCGGCTCATCTGACCCCGGCGACCAGCGACCCGGACACCGCCCGCACCTGGTTCACCGATTTCGAGGGAGCCGGGTTGGACGGGCTGATCGTCAAGCCGATGTCGCTCCCTTATCGGCAGGATCAACGCGTCATGTTCAAGGTGAAGCACGAGCGCACCGCCGACTGCGTCGTGGCCGGGTTCCGCTACCACAAGAGCGGACCTGTGGTCGGCTCCCTGCTGCTGGGTCTCTACGACGACACCGGCGACCTGCGGCACGTCGGGGTCGCTGCGTCGTTCACGATGGCCCGCCGCAAGGAGCTGCTCGCCGAGCTGGCGCCCTACCAGGACGGGGCGAAGGACGCGCACCCGTGGTTCTCCTCCGAGTGGGGTCCCGGTGGTGCCCCGAACCGGTGGAACGCCGGCAAGGACATGTCGTTCGAGCCGCTTCGACCGGAGCTCGTCGTCGAGGTCGCCTACGACTACATGGAGGGTTCACGGTTCCGGCACACCGCGCACTTCCGACGGTGGCGGCCGGACCGGGATCCGAAGACCTGCTCGTTCGACCAGCTGGAGCGGCCGCTCACCTACGCGATCGAGGACGTGCTGACCAGCGGGTCGGGCTAACTGGACTGACCAGGGTCGGGCGACTTCGGGTCAGATCTCGCACCAGACGGACTTGCCCCCGCTCGTCGGGTGCCAGCCCCAGCTCCGGCTCACACCGGCGACGAGGAGCAGGCCCCGCCGACCGGTGGCCAGGTCCTCCGGCAAGCCGACGAACAGCGGCGTGGGGTCACCGTCCGTGACCTCGACCCGGACCGTGCCGGCCGTCGGCTCCACCGTCAGCGTGATGGGGTCGCGGCCATACCGGATGGCGTTCGTGACGAGCTCACTGACCGCCAGCGCGAGACTGTCGCACTGGTCGTCATCGAGCGTGCCCCGGCAGACGTCTACCGCATGCCGGCGGGCAACCGCGACGACCGTGGGATCACGGACGAGCTGCACGACGACTCCTGTCAGGGGGAAGTGTTGATGTCGGGCTCTCCCCCTGGTTCATGCCCCAGGCGCACCGCCTTGCCCCTTACGTCACTGCCAGGCTTCCCGAACAACAGGTAAGCCCCCCACCGGCGCCCCTAGGCGTCTGCGGGCGGCGGCTTACGCGCGCGGCTCGGTTGTACCCGCATCGGCTCGCCTTCCATCTTCGGATAATTCGGCGGGTACGGCGCGTCACCCAGGCCGTGGTCGGCCTCGTCGCGATCGGCCCAGTCGAGCAGCGGCTGAATGTCGAAATGGACGTCGTCAATCGCAGCGTGCACGTCGCCGAGGTGGGCGAACCGCTGCGGCATCGTCGCGATGGTGAAATCTTCGGTCTCGGCGTCCGGGAGCTCGTCCCACGTCACGGGCGCCGACACGGGGCCGTGGGCGAATCCGCGCACGGAGTAAGCGGCGGCGATGGTCCGATCTTTGGCGTTCTGGTTGAAGTCCACGAACACCTTCTGTCCGCGTTCTTCCTTCCACCATGCCGTCGTGACCTGCGCGGGCGCCCGGCGTTCGACCTCACGGGCAAACGCCAATGCAGCCCGGCGTACCTCACGGAAGCCGAAGTCCGGCGTGATCCGCACGTAGATGTGAATCCCGCGGTTGCCTGACGTCTTCGGCCATCCGATCGCGCCCAGGTCGGACAGCACCTCCCGCACGAGCTGCGCAACCCGCTTCGCGTCCTCGAGACCGGTGCCGGGCTGCGGGTCGAGGTCGATGCGCAACTCGTCCGGCTTCTCGACGGCAGGACGCCGGGTGTGCCACGGATGGAACTCGACAGTCGACATCTGCACGGCCCAGGCAACCGATGCCAGCTCGGTGACGCACAACTCGTCGGCGGTGCGGCCGGACGGGAAGCTCACCTCCGCGGTCTGCACCCAGTCCGGTGCGCCTTTGGGCAACCGCTTCTGGTAGATCTTCTCGCCGCCGACACCCTCGGGGTAGCGGTGCAGCATGCACGGACGGTCGCGCAGTGCCCGCACGATGCCGTCGCCGACCGAGAGGTAGTAGTCGACGAGGTCGAGCTTGGTTTCACCACGCGCCGGAAAGTAGACGCGGTCAGGGTTGGTCACCTTGACGATGCGTCCACCAATGTCGAGCTCGACGAACGGCGAGGCCATGCGGGCAACCTACGCCAGCGCATGGCCTCGTCGTGTCTGTGACGAGCTGCCGGTCAAGCCGGAGCGGCGGTCCGTTCCGTGATGTCGATGTCGACGTCACCGACGGCCTGGCCGGGGATGAGCCCGAGCTGAGCCATCATGTCGCCCTCGTGGACGAACCCCCAGTGCTCGGCGCAGCGGCCGTCCGCCGACATCCGGCCGATGTCGACCCCCTCGACGGTGACCGAGCGTCCGGTTGCCGGCAACCCCATGAACTCGCCCATGTGGGTGCCGGTGAAGGTGTAATGGCACGCGACGCGGTCGTCCTCGCTGATCACACTCGTCGCCTCGAAGTGCAGATCGGGGAACGCGGCCCGGTAAGACTCGACCGCCTCTGTCATGGCGTCGAAACCGGTCAGGGTCGAGCCGGGCAACGTGTCGTGCTCGACGTAGTCCTCGGTGAACACCTCGGGCAGCCGGTCGTAGGCACCGGTCTCCAGAATGTCGTAGATCCGGCGGACAAGTGCATCGTGCTCAGCCGACATGATCTGTCCCTTCCAGGTGACGGATGTCGCCATCACACTCCGCGCTGGTGCCCCTGGCCATGGCACGATCTGACCATGACGACGCCCAAGGTGGAGAAGTCGAAGGATGAATGGCGCGCGGAGCTGACCCCGGAGGAGTACGCCGTGCTCCGCGAGGCGGCAACCGAGCGACCTTGGACCGGCGCGCTGCTGGAGGAACATCGGGTCGGCGTCTACCGGTGCCGTGCCTGCGGCAACGAGCTGTTCCGCTCGGATGCGAAGTTCGAGTCGCACTGCGGCTGGCCGTCGTTCTTCGACGCGACGACGACGGATGCGGTTCGCCTGATCGAGGACCGCAGCATGGGCATGGTGCGCACCGAGGTGCGTTGCGCCGTCTGCGACTCCCACCTGGGTCATCTCTTCGATGACGCACCGCAGACCCCGACCGGTGACCGTTACTGCATGAACTCCGTAGCGCTCACGTTCGAGCCGGCCGAGACGACGCCCTAAGGCCGTGCCTGCCGGGACGACGCCGGGGGTGCGCCGGCTGTTGATCACACTCGGCCTGCCGACGCTGGGTCTCGCGTTCGGGCTGAGCATCCTGACGACATACGGACCGGTGGTGCTGCTCCGGGTCGCGCACTCACCGGCTCGGGTGGGCGCGCTGATCGGCGGCGAGGGTGCGTTCGCGCTGACGGTGCCGCTGTTCGCCGGCGCAATGTCGGACCGGCTCTCGCCGTCACCGCTCGGCCGGCGACTGCCGTTCGTCCTCGCGGGGCTGCCGCTGGTGACGACCGGACTGCTGCTGCTCCCCTGGGCAACGTCGTACCTCGTCGCCGGCGTTGCCGTGCTGCTCTTCTTCGTCGGCTACTACCTCTACTACCCGCCTTACCGGGCGATGTACGCCGACGTGCTGCCTCGGCGGCTCTACGCACGAGCACAGGCCAGCCAAGCCGTGCTGCGTGGAGTGGGACTCGGTGCCGCACTGATGACGGGCGGACTGTTCCTGGGTGTCTGGACCCCGCTGCCATTCGTCATCGCCGCCGGCGTCCTGCTCGTCACGACGATCCCGCTCAAACGGGTCGCACAGCTGCAGGGCACGTTCAGCGTCGCCGGCGCCGTTGCGATGCCGGCGTCAGTGCGTGACCTGTTCCACAACCGCGACATGATGACGTTCGCGGTTGCGAACTCGATGTGGGAGTTCAGCTTCGCCGGGCTGCGCACGTTCATCGTGCTCTACGTGGTGCGAGGCCTCGACCAGTCGCCGTCGATCGCGTCCGCCGTCATCGCTGTCGTCGCCGCGGCCTACGTCGCGGGAGCGCCGATTGCGAGCCGGCTCGCGGACCGCTTCGGGCTTGTCCCGGTGATGACATGGTCCGCCATCGCGTTCGGGGTCGGGCTCTGTTACGGCTCGATCCCGACGACGTTGACGCCGCTGCTCGTGGCGTTGCCGTTCGTCGCGCTGGCGGGCTCGATCCTGCTCACCCTGCCGCAAGCGCTCGCGTTCACCCTCGCACCCGTCGGCGGACAGGGTGCCGCCGCCGGGCTCGTCGACTTCTCGCGCGGTGTAGGCGTCGTGCTCGGTCCCGTCGCGGTCGGGGTTGCGGTCAGCCTGTCGGCGTCCTTCCTGTCAGCGACAAGCGGCTACGCCGCGATGTGGCCGGTGATCGGGGTGGTCATGCTGCTGTCCGTCCCGATCCTCCGGCGCCTGGATCCCGCGGTCCGTCAGGGCAGCGACGTCAGCAGCTCGGCGGCCGGCTTGCGTGCACCGGTGTAGAACGGCAGCTCCTCGCGCGTGTGCAGGCGCGCCTTGGCGCCGCGCAGATGCCGCATCAGGTCGACGATCCGATGCAGCTCATCCGCCTCGAACGCGAGCATCCACTCGTAGTCACCCAGGGCGAACGCCGCGACCGTGTTCGCCCGCACGTCCGGGAAGTCGCGCGCCATCTTGCCGTGCTCGGCCAGCATCTCTCGGCGTTCGGACTCGGGCAGCAGGTACCACTCGTAGGAACGGACGAACGGATAGACACACACGAACCGGCGCGGCTCCTCCTCGGCCAGGAACGCCGGGATGTGCGACTTGTTGAACTCCGCCGGGCGGTGCAACGCCATGACCGACCAGACCGGCTCACACGCCTGGCCCAACCGGGTCTGGCGGAACCGCTGGTAGGCATCCTGCAGGTCGTCGCTGGACGGCGCGACCCACCAGATCATGAAATCCGCGTCCGCTCGGAAGCCCGCGACGTCGTAGATGCCGCGGGTCGTCACGCCCTTCTCCGCCAGCTGTTCAAGCAGCGCGTCGACCTCGGCTGCCTGCGGCTCACGGTCAACGCCGACGGACGAACGAACCCGGAACACCGCGTACATGACGTAGCGGATGAGCTCGTTGAGCTCCCGCGCCTTTTTCCGCTCGGGCTTCGGCTCGGTCATACGTCCCATTGTGTCGTGCGGGCAGACTGAGGACATGCGGAGCATGGCCCTGTCGCTCACGGCGACCGCCCTCGCCCTGGCCGCCTGCACCAGTGGCTCGACCAGCACGGCTGCCCCCCGCACGCCCGGAACGCACGCTCCCGCCACGCCCGCGAGCCGCACCGCATCGCCGCGGCCGGCAACCGGCCCGCCTGACTGGCCGACCTACCACGGCCGCAACGACCGCGCCGGCGATGCAGCTGCCGGCGCGCTGCGCCCGCCATTGCGGCGAGCGTGGACCCGCCGGCTGGACGGCGCGGTGTATGCGCAGCCACTCGTCGTCGGCGGGCTCGTGATCGCGGCCACCGAGAACAACACCGTCTATGCCCTGGACGCGGCTCACGGCCGGATCCGCTGGCACCGGCATCTCGGTGCGCCCGTGTCCGCGGCTCACCTGCCCTGCGGCAACATCGACCCGCTCGGCATCACCGGCACGCCGGCGTACGACGCAACGACAGCCGACATCTTCGTGGTGACCGAGACGGCTGGCGGCCGGCACACGCTGGTCGCCCTCGCCGCCAGCAACGGCAGGCCGCGCTGGCACCGCAACCTCGACGTCATGTCGGGGCGTGATCCGTCCGCGCAGCAGCAGCGGTCGGCGCTGCTCGTGGCGCACGGCCACGTCTACGTGGCCTTCGGCGGCCTCTATGGCGACTGCGGCAACTACGTCGGCTACATCACCGGGGTCGCGACCGATGGGCGCGGACCGA
The DNA here is from genome assembly GCA_030840545.1 of Frankiaceae bacterium. Classification (GTDB taxonomy): domain Bacteria; phylum Actinomycetota; class Actinomycetes; order JAFAQI01; family JAFAQI01; genus JAFAQI01. The sequence continues at coordinate 10,780 of JAVEEH010000238.1, forward strand.
CGCTGCGCTATGCGGTGCCCACGGCACGTGAGGCCGGGATGTGGGCGGCGGCCGGGCCGGTCACCGGCCCGCAGGGCGACATCTACGTCGCGACCGGCAACGGAGCGCAGACCGGTGGCAACTACGACGGCAGCGACTCCGTGATCCGGCTGACACCTCAGTTGCATCGGGTCGGCTTCTTCGCGCCGACGACCTGGGCGTCGGACAACGCACAGGACCTCGACCTCGGGTCGGCGGCCCCGGTGCCCCTCCGCGGTCACATCGTCGTCGCCGGTAAACGCGGCACGGTCTATCTGCTGCCGCCGCGCCTCGGCGGGATCGGCGGCCAGGTGAGCACGCTTTCCGGGTGCCCCGCCTACGGCGGTGCCGCCAGCGCCGGCCCGCAGGTCTTCCTGCCGTGCAGCGACGGCTTGCGACGACTTGATGTCACCGGCAACCGCATGCGTTGGCGGTGGAGCATCCCCGGCTTGGCCGGCTCCCCCGTGCTGGCCGGCAACGTCCTCTATGCACTCGACCAGAACGCCGGCGACCTGGTCATGGTGGTGACGCAGACCGGCCACGTCCGCGCCCGGATTCAGGTGGGGAAGGTGACCCGCTTCGCGACGCCGGTGCCCTTCGGCACTCGTGTCTTCGTCGGCACGACGAGCGGGGTTGTCGCCGTTCGAGGTCGGGCGTGACATCGTCAGCGCCGTGAAGACCTCTGACCACGTGCAACAGCTGCAGGCACATGGAGTCGCGCTGGCTGATGCCGCCGATCGGGCAGGTCTGGATGCCGCCGTGCCCACCTGCCCGGACTGGCAGGTGCGCGACCTCCTCGGTCACATCGGCCGGGTTCATCGCTGGGCCACGTCGTTCGTCGGCACCGGTCGCACCCAGCCGCCCACGGGCGATGACGAGATGGCGGAGACGCCCGATGACGACGAGCTGCTCGGATGGTTCCGCCGTGGTCACGAGTCGCTCGTGCGGACGCTGACCGAGACGAAGCCCGACGTGGAGTGCTGGGCGTTCCTGCCGGCGCCGTCGCCGCTCGCGTTCTGGGCGCGGCGGCAGGCGCACGAGACCGCGATCCACCGGCTGGACGCCGAGTCGGCGACCGGCACGGTGACGTCGTTCGCACCGGAGTTCGCCGTCGACGGGATCGACGAGCTGCTGCTCGGCTTCTTCTCCCGTCCCCGCGGTCGTCTGGTCAGCGATCCGCCGGTGAGCCTCGGGTTGCGGACGACCGACTCCGACGTGGCCGAGGCCTGGACGATCGCCATCGGTTCCGGCAGCCGCGAGGTGACGCGCGGAGTCGCGCGCGGCGACTGCATCGTGAGCGGACCGGCGAGTGAGCTCTACCGGCTGCTGTGGAACCGGCGCGACGTGGACGACATCGACGTCGCCGGCGACCGTGCGCTGCTCGACCTGTGGCGCGACAAGGCCAAGGTCAGCTGGAGCTGACCCGACCAAGGCGTTAGGTTGCGGCTGCCGAATTGGACAGAAGGGACCCTCCATGACCGAAGTTCCTCCGCCACCGGCTGACGGCAGCCCGTACGCCACGCCGCCTCCGGGATACGTCCCACCACCTGTCGGCGGTCAGCCGCCCGCGGGTTACGGTCCGCCAGGCAACTACGGCTTGCAGCCCAAGAACGGACTCGGCACTGCGGCGCTGGTCCTGGGCATCATCGCGCTGGTCCTGTGCTGGACCATTTTCGTGGGGTTCATCT
>JAVEEH010000312.1 GCA_030840545.1 Frankiaceae bacterium
CGAGCGCGGTCTGGCGCTCGGATACGAGCGTGCGGACCTGGCTCGTCGCCGCGGCAAGGGCGCTCTGCTGGGCGTCGAGCAGCCCGTGGATCCGGCTGGCGGCGGCCGCGGCCGCATGCTGGAGCTGCGTGACCCGGCTGGCCGCGACGGTGAGTGACGCGGCAAGTCGGCCGGCTTGGCGGGCCGTGGTGACGGCAGCGGCCATGCCCGCGGAGTCGAAGGACAGGACGCTGCCGACGGTGTGCAGCCGGGAGATCGCGTCCGCGGGGTCGGTGCCGGCCAGCACGGTCGCGAGCAGGTTGGCTCGTCCCCCCGACTCGTAGAGCGCTCGCACGTGCGCGGCGATCTGGTCGGAGGCGGACTGCGCGGTCTGTTGGTCGGATTCGACCTGACGTTCGGCGAGTGCCTGCCGGATGACCGCCGTTCCGAGCTGGGACTCGACGGCGTCGTACCGCTCGATCGCCACCTCGGCCGCGGTCTGCAGCCGGTCGACCGTTGCGGTGAGCGCCGCAGCCCGTGCCCTGGCATCGGCGAGCGGGTCGGCGGCTGCCGGTGCAGCGCCGGCCAGAACCGTCGCGGTGGTCGCGGCCACGGCGGCCGAGGCGATCGACGCGAATACGCGACGGCACCTCCGCGTCAGCGCGGAGCCGCCGGTCGGTTCGCCGGGGGTCAAGGTGCTCACGGCGCCGGCGCGGATGCCTCGCCGTGCGCCGTCACGACTGCGTAGTGCTTGAGCGGGCCGATCCGGTGGACGAGCAGTGTCTTCACCGTCCGCTGAAGGACCAGGTGCACACTGCCGTCGGAGTTGACGACGAAGTCGCGGGCGGGGATTTGCTCGGAGTCACTGGACAGGCTGTCGAGAGCCGCCTGGTAGGCCATCTGCACGTTGTGGGAGGTGCGCCATTCGCTGACCGCGACGGTCGCCGCCTGGCTGGCGTCGTCCTTCGCGCCGATGTCGGCCGCGGTCACCGACAGGGCGTCGAAGAGCATGACGCCGAGCACGGCGATGATGACGATGAGCTTGGTCAGCCAGCCGATGACGATGCTGCCGCTGTCGCGGCGGTCGGTGATCATGTGTCCCTCCTGGCCTGAATGTCGGCGGAGGGGTGGGTGGCCTTGAGTTCGCGGAGCTCACCGGCTGCGCGCAAGCCCGGGGCGATATGCGGGGCTATGTCTGGTGCAGCCTGCGGCGAACCATGACCATGAGCTCGTCCAGCTCGGTGATGCGCATCCGCCGGGCGAGGCCGAGGAAGACGCCGCCTCCCGCCAGTGCTGCGACGGCGACTGCCACGAAGGCGGCCTGGACGCCGAGGCCCAGACCCGCCGTGAGCAGCCGCGCGGCAAGGTAGGCGGGGGCCGCCGCGACCAGTGCCGCCGCCGCGAGCCGGATGTGGGTCTGGGCGACCGGCCGGTCCGCCGCCCCGAGTCGGCGACGCAGCAGCACGCCGAAGACGAGCGTCCCCAGGGTGTAGGACAGCGCGAAGCCGACACCCAGCCCGACGACCTTCTCCCGGGCGGGGAGGAGGAGATAGAGCGCCACGTCCGCACCGATGTTGACCGCGGTGACCCCGATGTTGACCAGGGCCGGTGTGCGCGAGTCGCGCATCGCCAGGAAGGCCCGGAGCTGGATCTGGAACGCCGAGAACGGGACGAGACCAATACCGAAACCGGCGAGGGTCGCACCGATGAGTCGGGCGCCGGCCAGCCCGATGTGGCCATAGCTGAACACGACGGTCCCGAGCAGCGGACCGAGCGCGACGAGCGCGACCGTGGCCGGCACGAGCAGGACGGCGGACAGGTTGAGGCCGTGGGCGAGGGTCGATGCGACGCCCGCCCGGTCGCCGTCCGCGGCGCTTCGGCTCATGCGCGGGAAGAGCGCCGTGATCACCGACACGGAGATGACGGCGTAGGGCAGCGAGAAGAGCACGAACGCATAGGTGTAGGGCGAGAAGCCGGAGCCGCCAGGTCCCTGCGCCCGGCCGGCGGCGGTCGCGAGCTTGACGATGACGAGGTAGCCGAGCTGATTGGTGACGACATAGCCGAGGATCCACGCCGCGAAGGGGCCGGCAGCGCGGAGCCCCGCTCGGCGCCAGTCGAAGCGCAACCGCAGCCGGAAGCCCACGCGGCGCAAGGCGGGGAGCAACGCCACGGTCTGCAACACGATGCCGCCAGTGGTGCCGAACGCCAGGACGAGCGTCTGGGTGTGGCTGAGGTTGCCCGGGGCCGGTGTCGTCGAGGTGATCGCCAGGAACAACCCACCGGATGCGATGACGACGAGGTTGTTGAGGACCGGTGCCCACATCGGTGGAGCGAAGCTGCCGCGGGTGTTGAGGATCGCGCCGAACACGGCCCCGACGCCGTAGAAGACGACCTGCGGCAGGAAGTAGCGCGCGAACGTCGCCCCGAGGTCACGTTGCGCGTGCTGCAGCCCGTAGGCGCTGACGATCTGCGGGGCCAGCAGGACGCCGACCACGGCGACGACGGACAACGCGACGAGGACCATCGTCACCAGGCGCTGCGCGTAGGCCTCGCCGCGGTCGCCGTCGTCGCGCGCCGCCTGCACCAGCAGCGGTACGACGACGCTGGTGAGCACGCCGCCGAGCAGCAGGTCGTAGATGATGTTGGGGATGGTGTTGGCGACGTTGTAGCTGTCACCGATCGTGAGGCCCATGGCCGCGGCGATGACGACGGTGCGCAGGAACCCCGTGGCGCGCGAGGCAAGGGTTCCCACCGCCATGGCCACGCCGGAAGCGGCGAGCCCCGGCTCCTGGCCGGAGTGCTGATCCGGGCTCCCGCCGGTGGTCATCTGTCCCTGGTCACGTGCTGCCACGCGCGGCGCGGCGGGCGGCCCGGGCGCGGCGGGCGAGCCGACCGACCACAGTCAGCAGCAGCACGGCCGTGGCTCCGCCCGTGATCAGCAGCGCGGTCACCCCGTAGGCGGTTGACCGGACGAACAGCTGCACGCTGTCGCCGTAGCGCTGTCCGGTCGGCGTATAGAGCGTCACCGTGAGCGGGAAGACACCGGAGGTGAGCGCGGTCGCGCGCACGTCGACCGGCACCTGACGATGCGGGGCGATGGTCCGGGTGATCCGGCCTCCCTTCACGACCAGGTGCAGGCTGGGCGCGACCCCGACCACCACCCGCACCGGCGTGTCGAGGTCGTTCCTGATGGTCACCGGCACGGTGCCCGTGTGGCTGGTCAGGGTGACCAGGCTCTTGTCGGCCGACGCGATGCGGACCCGGTTCATGGTCGCGAGGACGTCGGCGCGCAGGGTGTTGCGTTGGTCGATCGCTCCTGCCGGATCGAGCCGCCAAGCCGACGAGAGCAGCCGCAGGATGCCGGAGTCGAAGGAACGAGCCTGGGCGTCGCCCGCGGGGAGGATGCCGGCGAAGGCGTCGATGCGGCGCTTGATCGCGGCCACGCCCAGCAGGTAGCCGCGGCTGAGCTGCTGGGCACGTTCCGCGGCCGGATAGGCCAACGGCCCCCGCTGGATGTCGTAGGTCGGCCCGGCGGCAACCTGCGACAGCGTGACGGGCGCGATCCACGGGACCCGGCCCGATTCGGCCAGCAACGCCGCGGCGTAGGCCGGGCTCGGTGACCAGCGGCGGTCGGGCGCGATGACGATCGAGCGTGGGTCGGAGGGTCGCTCGGCCTGGATCATCAGCAGCTCGGAGATCATCCTTTGCACCGCCAAAGGGCCCTGGGTCGGGTCCGCGGCACCGTCCTGCACGACACCGGTCAGCGTGTGGTCGGACAGCAGAGCCTCGAGGTGGCCGTCGCGCGATGGGACGGTCGTATGCGCGCCCGGCGTCTCGCTCGGCTCGCCGCCGACGATCGGCAGCGCCTGCGAGTCCAGCACGACCGTGGTGACACCGGCCGCGAACAGCGTGTCGATGGTGCGTTGGTCCGCCAGCCCGTCCGGCGGCCACGAATAGGCAAGCGGTGTGGTGCCGAACGTTCGCGAGAGCAGGGCCTGGCCGACGCGCGTCGCGACCTGCACCTCGGTGGCGAGCGCCGGACCCGACCTCGCCGCGGCGGCGACATCCGGGTCGGCGTAGGGCAGGGCGAGCACCTCCCCCTGACCCGCCGCACCGTGTAACGCCGTCAGCCAGGAACCGGCGGCGGCGCGCCCGGCGCCGGGCTTGCGGTCCGAGCCCTGTCCGACCTGGTAGCCGTGGGACATGAGGGTCGCGT